>NZ_CALMQR010000045.1:0-18479 GCF_937871995.1 uncultured Citricoccus sp.
GCCGGCAGGCCTTCCTCGTCGACCTCCGCCACCCCGGCGTGCACCCCGGGGCGGGCAGCTGGCCCGCCCTGGGGCTGGCCGCGATCGACAGCGGTCCGCTCACCTTCGAGGCGGTCCCGGCCCTGCCGGTGGGCGGCCCGTCCTGGTACCTGGACCGGCCCGGGTTCGCCTGGGGCGGGATGGGGGTGGCCGCCGTGTGGTTCGGCGGTGCCGTGCACCTGTACCGCACGCTGGCGGCCTCGGCGGCCCGCCGGGAACCGGACCAGTTCGCGCTCGCGGCACTGGGGCGCGTGGACCGCCTGCTGTCCTCGGTGTCTGCCCAGCTGGCCGCGGCCGCCGACGCCATCGACGCCGGCGACCTGACCGGGCCCGCCGCAGAGCTCGAGGCGTACCGGCTGCGGGGCGCCGTGGCGCAGGTCTGCACCGAGGTGATCGACGTCGTCGGACAGGCCACCGGTCCCGGGCCCCTCACCGGGGACGCCGACCACGCCCGGGCCGTGGCCGACCTGCAGGTCTACGTCCGCCAGCACCATGCCGGGCGCGACGACGCCCGGCTCGGCGCCCTGATCCTCACGGCGGTGCGGCCATGACGTTCTCGCACCTGGACGCCGGGACGCCCGAGGGGCACTGGCAGGCCGCCGGGGTGTCCGGTGTGCGGGAGGCCCCGGGTCGCGGACGGCTGCCGGCGGAGACGTTGCTGGTGGTCGTGGCCGCCCACCCCGACGACGAGACCCTGGGCGCCACCGGGCTGATCCGCTCGGTGCTGGGCGCCGGCGGGAGCGTGCGGGTGGTGATGGCCAGCCTGGGGGAGCGGTCCCATCCGGACTCCCCGACCCACACCCCGGAGCAGCTGATCGCGGTGCGCCGGGCCGAACTGGCCTCCGCCCTCGAGGCGCTGGGGACCGGCCACCGGGACCGCATCGAGCTGGTCGGGCTCGGCCTGCCGGACGGGGACGTGGCCGCGCACACGGACCGGGTGCGGGCCGTCGTCGTGGACCTCCTGGACGGGCACACCGGGCCGGCCGTGCTGGCCACCCACTACCGCGCCGACGGGCACGCCGACCACGACGCCCTCGGCCACGTGGTGTCCGCCCTGGCCGCGGACCGGGGCCTGGACCTGTACGAATTCCCGATCTGGTTCTGGCACTGGGCCGACCCCGCGCGCGACCCGGACTGGCGGGACTGGGTGCGCTGGCCGCTGGCGGCGGAGGCCCGGGCCGCCCGCCGGGACGCCCTGGCGGCCCACGCCAGCCAGGTGGAGCCGCTCTCCCCGGCTCCCGGGGACGAGGCCATCCTGGGCCCGGGGATGCTCGAGCACTTCGTCGGCCGGTCCTTCGACGTCTACCGGTACACGGCGCCGGAGGCCGCCGCGGGGGCCGGCACAGCGTCCACAGCGTCCACAGCGTCCACAGCGTCCGCGTCATCCGCAGCGTCCCCGTCGGCCCGGGCGACCGAGGTCTTCGACCGGCTCTACCGCGAGCGGGAGGATCCCTGGGGATACCGGAGCAGCTGGTACGAACGGCGCAAGCGGCTGGTCACCCTCGCGGCCCTGCCGCGCGAGCGCTACGGCACCGTCCTGGAGGCGGGAAGCTCGATCGGGGTGCTCACCGGCGACCTGGCCGAGCGCGCCGAGCGGGTCATCGGCCTGGAGGCCTCGGGCGTGGCGATCCGGGAGGCCCGCCGGGCCCTGGCCGGGCGATCCGGGGTGACCTTCGAGCAGGTGGTGCTGCCGGACCAGTGGCCGAACCGGCTGCCCGGTGGAGGCCCGGCCGACCTGGTGGTGCTCTCCGAGATCGGGTACTTCCTCTCCGCCCCCGAACTGGAGCGGTTGCTGGACCACCTCGAGCGGTCCCTGGCCCTGTCCGGCCACCTCGTGTCGTGCCACTGGCGCCAGGAGGTGGAGGGATGGCCCCTGGACGGGGACGAGGTCCACGAGAGGGTCGCCGCGGACCCCCGGTTCCGGCTGGTCTCGCGCCTTCTCGAGCAGGACTTCGTGGTGGATGTCCTCACCCGTGCCTCCGCCGCGGACAGGGTGGCCGTGGTGGTCCCGGCGCGCAACGAGGAGGACCTGCTGCCGGGGTGTCTCCAGGCGCTGGCCCGGGCGGCCGACCGCTGGGAGGAGGTCCACGCGCAGGGGTCCGTCCAGGTGGTGGTGGCCCTGGACGACTGCACCGATGCGACGGCGCACCGGGCTGAGGCCGTGGTGGCGGGCGATCCCCGCTTCCACGTGATGGACCTGGCTGACGAGGCGTCCCCTGCGGGGGCGCCGGCCTCGGGGCCCGCGAACGTCGGCCGCGCCCGGGACCTGGGCCTGCGGCGGGCGGTGGAGCTGTTGTCCCGGTCCGGCGGGGCCCAGCGGACCTGGGTGGCCAGCACGGATGCGGACACCGTCGTTCCCCCGGACTGGCTGGTGGCCCAGACGGCACTGGCCGCGCGGGAGGACGGCCCGGTCGTGGTGGCCGGGACGGTCGGGCTGGATGCCTCGGGGGTGGACCCGCAGGTGCTGCGGCGCTGGTTGCGGGACTACACGCACGGCGAGGACCACGGGCACGTCCACGCAGCCAACCTGGGCCTGTCCTGGGAGGCGTATGAGCGCCTGGGGGGCTTCCCCCACACGGCCGAGCACGAGGACGTCGCGCTCGTCGAGGCGGCGCGGGCCGCCGGGGTGCCGGTGCTGGCCACGGACCGGATCCGGGCGGTGACCTCGGGCCGCACGACCGGGCGCACGGCCGGCGGCTTCGCCGGTTACCTGCGGGGACTGGTCACGGACGCCGGGTGATCACGTCGATCAGTGCGTCCAGGTCCGGATCCCGGCGCCGTCCGTCCTCGTCGTAGCTCGCCGACCCGTCCCCGCACGTCACCGTCCACTGGAAGGCGTCGCGCACCCGTCCTCTCGCCCCCCGGCCGGGAGACGGCCCGGATCCGGGCCGGTCGGGACGCCGGGAGGCCTCCCCCGGGTGCGCGGCCGGGGCGAGCCCGGAGATCCGGCGGGCGGCCCGCGCGGCCGGGGTGCCGTCGTCGGGGATCCGCGCCGTCCAGCGGCGCACCATCCCGGCCACTCCACCCGAGCGCGACACCGTGACCTCGAGCATGCCCGGTGCCGGGTCCGGCGTGCTGACAGCGCGGTCCTCGCTCATGACCCCAGCCTACGGAGCGGAGGCCCCCTCGGTCAGTACCCCCACCTGCGCCCAGGACTCCCGGACGATCCGGGCGGCCTCGTCCCCGAACCGGCCCTGGGCGGCCGCCACCGTCGCGCGGGCGAACCCGGCGAAGTCCACGTCCCGTGGCAGGTCCTGCGAGGTCACCACGTCGAACCAGACCTGCCCGGCCCGCTCCCAGGCGTGGCCGCCCAGGGACCTGGCCGCCAGGTGGAAGGCGCGGTTGGGGATCCCCGAGTTCAGGTGCACCCCGCCGTAGTCCTCCCGGGTGACGATGAACCGGTCCATGTGCTCCGGCTGCGGGTCGCTGCCCAGCCGCGGGTCGTCGTAGGCGGTGCCGGGCGCCGACATCGAACGCAGTCCCCGGGCCCGGACGCCGGCCCCGAACACCTCCGCGCCGATCAGCCACGTCGCCTGGTCCGCCGTGTGGCCCCGCACGTACTGGTCCACCAGCGCCCCGACCACGTCCGCGAAGGACTCGTTCAACGCCCCCGACTGGCCTTGGTAGTCCAGGTCCGAGGCGTACTGCATCAGGCCGTGCGCCAGCTCGTGGCCGATGACGGACAGCGAGGGCGTGAACCCCGTCAGGACCTCCCCGTCGCCGTCGCCGAAGACCAGGCGCCGCCCGTCCCAGAACGCGTTGTCGTAGCGGTGGCCGTAGTGCACGGTGGCCCGCAGCTCACGCCCGAGGCCGTCCGGTGAGGACTGCCGGAAGACCTCGGTCAGGAACCCGTGCACCGAGCCCAGGCCGTCGTAGGCCTCGTTCACCGCGGTGTCCGCCACCGGCGGAGCGCCCTCGGAGCGCACGACGACGCCCGGCAGCTCCTGCGTGCCGCGCGCGTCGGAGATGTTGCGGTCCAGGGTGCCGCCGGGGGTGGCGACACCCCCCTCCGGCCGGATCCCCCGGTGGCGGCGCTCGCGGACCTGCTGGCCCAGGTCCCGCGTCCGGCCCGCGTCCGCCGGCCGGTCCGGTGCCCCGGGTTCCGCGCCCCGCGGCGGACGGTGCGGCGGCGGGAGGAAGGGGCTGGCCGGCGGTGGAGGCTCCGGTTGCCGCGGGAGGTGCCGGGAGAGCTGCTCGAGCATGTACGGCGGCACGATGCAGTGCCGGCGGTGTACCGGCGGGCCGGGGACCTCCGTCCCCGCGGACGTCTCACAGGCTGATGTCATCGAATCCCTCCAGGGCCCGCCAGCGCCGCGCGGCGCGGGCCCCCCGGACCCGTTCACCCAGGGCCTCGGCGGGGACGCGATAGCGGTCGGCCGCGGCGAGCTGGCCCATGTCCAGGCCCGTCAGTTCGGCGATGTCCGACACCGGGACCTGGAAGGTGCGGAAGGGACCGGGCCCGGGTACCTCCTCACCGGCGCGCAGCCCGCGGCTCAGGACCCGGTCCAGTCCCTCGCCCTGGTCCAGCAGGTACCCGGTCGAGGCGAGCGTGCCCAGGGCCGGCTGCTGGTTCCAGGCCACGATCTTGAAGAACCGCCGGGGGATCCGGAACTCCCCGCGGTACTCGGGGTCGTCCTCGGCGAAGACGCAGCCGGTGAAGACGCTGATCCGCTGGCCGGCGGCCCGGGCGTGGCCCAGCACGTGGTCCTCCAGCCCGAGCCACAGCTCCTGGGACTGGTTGAAGTAGGCGGCCTGGGGGGCGCACACGGTGTAGTGGAAGGTGTCCAGGTTCGCCAGGCGGGCGGTGACGCCGTCGCCCCACGCCGGGTCGCGACGACGGACCAGGTGGCCGCGGTCCAGGTCGTTGGCGGCGTAGAGCGCCTCGCCGGCCTGGTGCTCCTCGGGCAGGCGTGCGTCGAACCGCCAGGCGTCCCCGCGGTCCACGTCGCGCAGCTGGGTGCCGTCGACGTTGACCGCGGTGATCGCGGCCAGCCGGCGGTCGGTGTCCTGATGGACGGAGAAGTGCACGTAGTCCAGGACGGCCAGGCGCTCGTCGCTCGGGACCGGCACCGCGGCGGTGGTACCCAGGAAGTCCGCGTCGTAGCCGTTGCGGACGCCGACGTCCGCGGGGGCGTGGGATTCGACCATGTAGTCATGCAACCAGCCGGCGGGGTCCACGGGAAGGGCGGGGACCGAATGCCCGTGATGGAGACCCTGTGGAGAACCCCGCACCTCGTCCGGGGTGTTGCCTACACTGGACCCATGGCCGACCGGAATGACCAGGGACAGCACTCGGACGCGTACCGCCCGTTCGACGACCCCAAGCATCCCTCCTGGTACACGGACCCGGAGGCGCCGGGCGGTCCGTCCACGCCGCCGCCCCCCGGCAGCTCCCCGGCCCCCCGGAACCCCTACGCCGACCAGCCACTGGCCGGTCCCTACGGTGACGGCCAGCCCCAGTACCCGATCCACGGCGGGTACCCCGTGGTCGCCAACCAACCCGGCCGTCAGGACCGGCCCCGCCCGGTGCAGAACCCCTACGACGTCACCCATGGCCAGGCGGGGGGCTATGGCGGGCCCGGTGCCCACGGTCAGGGCGGGATGCAGCCGGGCCGCAGGGGCGGGGCGCCGTATCCGGGCGGTGAGTCCCGTCCTGCAGGACTGGGCATCACCGCGATGGTGCTGGGCATCGCGGGCGTGGTGACCTTCGGTTTCCTGGCCGTCCCGCAGCTCCTGGCGATCGTGTTCGGGCACCTCTCCCTGGCCAGGGAACCCCACGGCAAGGGGTTCGCCGTGGTGGGGCTGATCATGGGGTACCTGGTCACCGGCCTGTGGGTCCTGATGATCATCGGTTTCATCGCGTTCGGGGCGATGCTCGGATAGCCGGGGCGGCTCAGCCCAGCAGGTGCTCCAGGCGGGCCGCCAGGGCCAGCAGGTGCCCCTCCGTGCCGGGCCGGCCGATGGCCTGCACGGACCAGCTCAGGCCCTCCGCATCCCGGAGCACCGGGACGGAGACCGCCGGCAGGCCCATGACGTTGACCATCGAGGTGTACGGGGTGAACCGGCACTGCAGTGCGTAGTCTTCGGCCGGGGGGAGGGACGTGAAGGTCCCGATCAGTGGGGGCGCGAAGGCCAGCACCGGGGTCAGCACCACGTCGTGGGCCGCCAGCTGCCGACGGGCATCCGCGGCCCAGCGGGTCAGCCGGTCCACGGACCCCGCCAGCCGGTCCGGGGTGTAACCGCGGGCCAGCTCCAGGAAGTAGGCGGCCAGGGGCCCGAGCAGCTGCTCGGCGTCCCCGGGCAGGGGAGCCTCCGTGAGCGCCGCCGTCCAGACGGTGCGGAAGTCCTCGTGATAGCCCGGTGCGTAGTCCAGGTCGGCCTCGGCCACCTCGTGGCCGTCCCGCTCGAGGGCGGCGGCGGCCCGGGTCAGGGCGTCGAGGGCGGGCCGGGCCAGCGTGATCTCCAGGTCCGGGGTGAACGGGGAGGCGGTGGAGTAGCCGATCCGCAACCGGTCCGGTTCCGCCCGCCGGGCCCGCGGCAGGCTCCGCCCCTCGCCCCGGGGGCCCCCGAGCATGGCGTCGTAGAGCAGGGCGGCGTCCACGGCCGTGCGGGCCAGGGGGCCGGACACGGACAGGTTCCGCACCGAGTCCTCCTGCCGGTCCGTGGGCACGGTGCCGCGGCCGGGCTTGAGCCCGACCAGCCCGCAGGCCGCGGCCGGGATGCGGACGGACCCGCCGCCGTCGGTGCCGGGCGCGAAGGGCAGCATCCCGGCGGCGACGGCGGCCGCACCGCCCCCCGTGGACCCGCCCGCCGTGCGCTCGGGGTCCAGTGGATTGCGCGCCCCGCGGGAGATGAGGTTCTCCGAGTGGCACGGCAGCCCGAACTCGGGGACGGTGGTCTTGCCCAGGGAGATGCCCCCGGCCGAGTGCACCGCGGCGGCCAGCGGGTCGTCCTCGTCGGCTGGCGGGGCGTCGACGGCGGTCCGCGAACCGAAGGTGGTGCGCATCCCGGCCACGTCCACGAGGTCCTTGAACGCCAGGGGCATGCCGTGCAGTGAGCCGACGGGACCGGCGTCCCGGAACCGGCGGTCCAGCTGGTCGGCACGGGCCAGGGCGGCCTCGGGCTCCACCGAGATGAACGCCCCCAGCTCCGGGTCGCGCCGCTGGGTGACGTCGAGGAAGTGGCGGGTGGCGTCCGCGGCGGAGACCTCACCGGCGGCCAGGGCGTCGCGCAGTTCCAGGGCGGTCAGGCGCGCCAGGTCAGGGGTCCGGACGGGGTGGTTCATGGCCTCCACTGTATCGAGGGCCTACTCCGGGACCTCCGCGGGGCCCGGCCGCTGCATCACCAGGGCCACGGTCCGCAGGGAGAGCACGAAGCCGGCGAACAGGACGATGTAGCCGAACGCGGTGTGCCAGGTCATGTAGCTGGTCATGGCCGGGCCGCCGTCGCCGAAGGCCAGCAGGACGATGCCGCCCAGGACGCAGAACCCGGCCAGGATCGCCACCACCACCTGCTGGAACAACCAGGTGACGTACTGCCGGTCGTCCTTGTCGCCGAGCAGCCGGACATTCACCGAGATCCGTCCGCCCTGCAGGTCGTCGGCGATCCGGTTCAGCCGCCGCGGCAGCTGGGCGGCGATCGGGAGCACCTCCAGCAGGGCCGTCGTGGCGGTGTCCTTCAGCGAACCGGGCGTGAACCGGTCCTTCAGCAGGTCCGCGCCCAGTGCGCGGGCCGCCTGCACGACCTCGAGGTCCGGGTCGATCAGCCCGAGGGTGCCCTCCATGCCGCCGAGGGAGCGCAGGGCCGCGGCCACCTCCTTGGGCACCGCGAACCGGTGGTCGAGGATCAGCCGCGTCAGGGAGCCGAACAGCTTGGACGCCGAGCCGCCGCGCAGCCCGCCGCGGTAGCGCACCAGCAGCTCCCCGACCTCTCGCTCCAGTGCCCGGTCGTCCAGGCCCGCGGGACGCCCGAGCAGCTCGACCAGGGAGTCGCCGAGCAGCCGGGCGTCATTGCGCTCGATCGAGGCGAAGACCATCACCAGTTGCTGTTGCGAGCGGGGGTCGAGCCGGCCGACCGTGCCGAAGTCGAGCAGTCCCAGCCGGGTGTACTGGGCCTCGCCCAGGAGCATGACATTGCCCGGATGCAGGTCGGCGTGGAAGATGCCGTCGTCCATGATCTGGCGCATCACCGAGTTCGTCAGCTCCTCGGCCAGCCGGCGCCGGATGGACGGGTCCAACCGGTCCAGCCGGGCCTTGGCGCGCCCCACGGGGACGCCGGGCAGGTAGTCCATCACGAGCAGCCGCCGCGAGGAGTACTCCGGGTAGACGGTGGGGACGGTGAGGTTGTGGCCGGTCACGGCCGCGGCCATGTCACGCATGTTGGCCTCCTCGACGTGGTAGTCGAGTTCCTCGGCCAGCGAGCGGGTGAAACCGCGGCCGAGGTCCAGGATCCGCAGGGACTTGCCCCACGTGGTGTTGAGCTGCAGCCACCGGCAGATGCGCACCACGATGTCCGTGTCCCGCATGACCTCCTCCACGGCACCCGGGCGCTGGACCTTCAGGACCACCTCCGTGCCGTCCTGCAACCGGGCGCGGTGCACCTGGGCCACGGAGGCCGAGGCCAGGGGCGCCTCGTCCACCCAGGCGAAGACCTCCAGCGGGTCCCGGCCCAGCGAACGGGACAGCGCCCCGCGGATCGAGTCCCAGGACTCGGGGGCCACCTCGGACTGCAACCGGGACAGCTCCCGGATGAAGTCCTCGGGCAGCAGGTCGGTGCGCGCCGAGAGGTTCTGGCCGAGCTTGACGAAGGTGATGCCCGCGTCCTCCAGGGCCCGGCGCAGCGCCCGTGCCGTGCCCGCCCAGGAACCCTCGCCGTCGTCGGAGGGCCGGCCGAAACCGCGCAGGTTGGCGCCCAGCCCGTGGCGCAGGAACACGCCGACCACCTGACGGTAACGCCGGTTCCGGGCCCAGGTGCTGCGCAGCCCGGCCGACCACAGGACCGGGTTCGGCAGCATGCCGGTGGGGATCACCATCTCCAGGATCATCAGCACGGCGGTGCCCAGCCCGAAGATCCACAGCAGGGCGATGAGGATCAACACCATCGCGGCCGGGGCGGAGACCCCCGAGAGGGCGCCGGAGGTGTCGGTCCCGGCGACCTGGGTGATGACGGCGTCGAAGACGACGTTGGTGCTGAGCACCATCAGCAGCGCCACCAGCACCGAGCGGAACCAGCCGACCGGCACCCCCAGCACGCGCCGCACGGTGGTGGCGATCAGCCAGGCCACCAGGACGAGCAGCACGAGGCCGAAGACGGCGCCGAGGGTGGACCCGACCCAGTAGCCGACGGTGCCCAGGTCTCCCAGAAAGGTCTCCACGGGCACACCCTATTAGGCTGGGGTGTCATGAGCATGTTCGAAACAGTCAGCGTGGACGACGTCCCGGAGAACGCAACCATCCTCGACGTGCGCGAGGACGACGAGTTCACCCTCGGCCGGGCCGCCGGGGCCCTGCACATCCCGCTGGGACAGCTGCCCGAACGCATCGAGGAACTGGACCCGGACACCGACTACTACGTGATCTGCCGGACCGGTGGCCGGTCCATGCGCGCCTCCGACTTCATGGTCAACCGGGGTTACTCGGCCATCAACGTCGCCGGCGGCTCCGGCGCCTGGCTGGAGTCCGGCCGTCCCATGGAGGCGGACGGCGGCGCCGAGCCGTCCGTCAAGTGAGCCCCGCCTCCGGTTCCCCGGCCGGGGAGCCCGGCGCCGGCACCGCCGGGGGATCGCGTCCCCGCTACGTCTACCTCGGCCCCGAGGGCACGTTCACCGAGGCCGCGCTGCGCCAGGTCCCCGGCACCGACGCCGCCCAGTGCGATCCGGTCGGCTCCGTGATCACCGCGCTGGCCCAGGTCCGGGACGGCTCCGCGGACTTCGCGGTGGTGCCGATCGAGAACTCCGTGGAGGGCGGCGTCAGCGCCACCCTGGACGACATCGCCAGCGGGGACGCGCTGCAGATCCGCCGCGAGATCCTGGTGCCGATCAGCTTCGTGCTGGTGGGGCGCCGGGACATGGAGCTGTCCGCGATCCGCTCGGTGGCCACCCACAGCCACGGCTGGGCACAGGTGCGCAACTGGGCCGCCGCGCACATCCCGCAGGCCGAGTTCATCCCCGCCTCGTCCACCGCCGCCGGCGCCCGGGGGCTGCTGGACGACGAGACCTCCTATGACGCCGCCGTCTGCGCGCCGCTGGTGGCCGCGCAGACCGGCCTGCCCGTGCTGGCCTCGGCCATCGAGGACACCGCCGGGGCCGTGACCCGGTTCGTGCTCGTCTCCCGCCCGGGGGCGCTGCCGGCGCCGACGGGCTCGGACAAGACGACCGTCGTCGTGCCCCTGCCGGACGACCACCCGGGCGCGCTGATGGACATCCTGGAGCAGTTCGCCGCGCGCGGGATCAACCTGTCCCGGATCGAGTCCCGGCCCACGGGGGCCGGGCTGGGCAGCTACTTCTTCTCCATCGACCTGGAGGGCCACCTCGTCGAGGAACGGGTCTCCGCCGCGCTCGCCGCCCTGTACCGGATCATCCCGCAGATCCGGTTCCTGGGCTCCTATCCCCGCGCCGACCACCGCCGGTACACGGTCCGGGACGACGTCACGGACGAGGCCTACCGCACCGGCCAGGCCTGGGTGCGCGGGATCCTGGGACGGCCTGCCGGGGACTGAGGCCCGCCGGGAGCGCCCGGCGACGCTGCCGGGGTCCGGTCAGGCGTGCTGTTCCGGCACCGACTCCGGCTTCATGACCGGGGCCGCGGCCGAGTCCGGCACGTCCGAGGCCGGCACCTGGATGCGCAGCGTGTCCGGGCGGACCCGGGCGTCGAAGGAGCGCAGCTCGCCGATCGCGTCGCCGTCGAGCTGGGCGATCATCGGCTCGTGCAGGACCACGCGGCAGCGCGTGGCCTGGTAGGTCTCCATGACGGGGATGGTGCCCCGGGACTTCGTCAGCGTCTTCGCCGCGATCCGGATCCAGTCACCCACGTGGCGGGGGGAGAGCATGACCACGTCCAGCAGGCCGTCGTCGAACCGGGCCTCCGGGACGAAGTCCATGCCGGCGGTCAGCTCCCCGCAGTTGGCGATCATCACCGACCGGACCTTGCGGCGCTGCGGGGCGCCGCCGTCGATCGAGATGGAGATCTCCTTGCGGTGGCCCGGCAGGTGGCGCATCCCGGCCTCGCCGTACGCCAGCCAGCCGGCCTTGACCTTCAGGTCGTCCCGGGTGTCCCCCATGACCTCGGCGTCGACTCCCGCCCCGGCGATCACCAGGAAGGTGTGGCGCCGGGTGGTGCCGTCCGTGGTCTCCATCCTCAGGTCGATGGTGTCGATGTCCCGCCGCGTGCCGTGGATGGCGGTGTTGATGCAGGCCTCGAGATTGTCGATCGGCAACCGCAGGTTCCGGGCCAGCAGGTTGCCGGTGCCCAGCGGGATCACCCCCAGGGTGGCGTCCGTGCCGGCCAGCTCCTCGGCCACGAACCGCACGGTCCCGTCCCCCCCGGCGGTCAGCACGACGTCGGCCCCGTCGGCCACGGCGTCGCGGGCCATCTGCCGTCCCGGGTCCTCCACGGTGGTCTCGTAGACGGCCAGCTCCGGCAGGCCGGCCTCCTGGACGGCGGCGGCGACCTTCCGGCGCACCGTGTCCGCCCCGGCCTTGGAGGGGTTGAGCACCAGGGCGATCCGCCGGGGGTGCTCCAGGGCCCGGGACACCAGTGGGGCCTCGGCGATCTCGCTGACCTGGCCGTCGAGCGCCTGGACCTGGCCGGTGAGGGCGGCCATCCGGTCCGGGAGGGTCCCGACATCGCCCTTCAGGGACGTCACGCTGCCGTGCAGTTCGTCCATCCGCCCGTGCAGGCGGCGCTGACCGGTCCACAGGCCGATCACGAAGGCCAGGGCGGCCAGCACCAGGACGAGTGCCACGAGGGCCAGGATCAGTTCTGCAGGCATGGGGCGAAGTCTACGGGGCTCGCCGGGTGGGGGGCCGCTAGGCTGGTGCGCGTGATCGACGTCAAGCACCTCACCGAGAACCCGGACCTCTACAGGGCCTCCCAGCGCGCCCGCGGAGCCGACGAGTCCCTCGTCGACCAGATGCTCTCCGCCGATGCCGCCCGCCGGTCCTCGATCGCCGCCTTCGAGGAGCTGCGGGCGGAGCAGAAGCTCTTCGGCAAGAGGGTGGCGGCCGCCCAGGGGGAGGAGAAGCAGGCCCTGCTGGCCGAGGTCAAGGAGCTGGCCTCCCGCGTGAAGGCGGCCGAGGCCGAGGCCAACGAGGCGCAGGCCGAGCTGGACCGCCTGCAGCGGTTGTTCCCGAACCTCATCGAGGACGGCGTGCCCGCCGGTGGCGAGGACGACTTCGCGGTCCTGAAGACGGTCGGCACCGTCCGGGACTTCGCCGCTGACGGCTTCACCCCCCGGGACCACCTGGAGATCGGTGAGCTGATCGGTGCGATCGACATGGAGCGCGGCGCCAAGGTGTCCGGCTCCCGGTTCTACTTCCTCAAGGGCGTGGGGGCCCGGCTGGAGATCGCCCTGATGCAGATGGGCCTGGACCTGGCGGTGCAGAACGGGTTCATCCCGGTCATCACCCCCACCCTGGTCCGTCCCGAGACCATGCAGGGCACCGGTTTCGACGTGGAGCACGACGACGAGATCTACAAGCTCGAGCGCGACGACCTGTACCTGGTCGGCACCTCCGAGGTCTCCCTGGCCGGTTACCACGCCGACGAGATCCTGGAGCTGGGCAACGAGCCGACCCGCTACGCCGGCTGGTCCACGTGCTACCGCCGGGAGGCCGGCGCCGCGGGCAAGGACACCCGGGGCATCATCCGGGTGCACCAGTTCAACAAGCTGGAGATGTTCATCTACACCACGCAGGACCAGGCCGCCGAGGAGCACCGCCGGCTGCTGGACTGGGAGGAGCAGATGCTGGCCAAGGTCGAGCTGCCCTACCGGGTGATCGACACCGCCGCCGGTGACCTCGGCATGAGCGCGGCCCGCAAGTTCGACTGCGAGGCCTGGGTGCCCACGCAGGAGACCTACCGCGAGCTCACCTCCACCTCGAACTGCACCACGTTCCAGGCCCGGCGGCTGAACATCCGCGAACGGCTGGTCAACGAGGACGGCTCCAAGGGCGGCACGCGGATGGTCGCCACCCTCAACGGGACACTGGCGACCACACGGTGGCTCGTGGCCATCCTGGAGAACCACCAGAACCCCGACGGCTCCGTCACCGTCCCCGAGGCCCTGCGGCCGTACCTGGGCGGCCTCGAGGTCCTGCCGGTCCTATAGATCCTCGCCGGTGGATGTCCACCGTGGGGAACGACCCGGTGGATGTCCGCCGGCCACGGGCGGTGTTCACGTGCTGGACACCGGACGGCCGGGGCTGGTCTACTGGCTGTCCGCACCATCTGCTTGACTGGGGACATGATGAATAACAGGAAGGCCGGCACCGAGGACCGGCACGAAGAACGGGATGCGGACACCGGATCCCTGCAGACGCTGTACCACCCGCCGTCGGACATGACCACCTCCGGGTACCGTCCGAACGGGAACGGGAAGCGCAAGATGGTGTGCCTGGACGTGGACGGCACCCTCGTGGACCATGACGGCCACATGCATGACGAGGTCCGCGAGGCGGCCCGGGACGTCGTGGCCGCCGGACACCACGTGCTCATCGCCACCGGACGCTCGCTGGGCGCCACCCTGCCGATCATCCAGCTGATCGGCCTGGAGGAGGGCTACAGCGTCTCCAGCAACGGCGGGGTCACCCTCCGGCTGTCCGCCGCGCTCGAGGACGGCTTCGAGGTCATCGACCGCCGGACCTTCGATCCCGCCCCGGCCCTGCGGGCCCTGCGGCACCGGCTGCCCAACGCCAAGTACGCGGTGGAGGACGACCAGGGCCGCTTCCTGTCCACCGAGCGCTTCCAGGACATGAGTTTCGGCGTGGTGGCCGAGGGTGTCACGCTCGAGGAGATGATGCGGTCCAGCGCCACCCGCCTGGTGGTGTTCTCCACCGACTCCTCGGCCGAGGAGTTCGGCGAGGCCGTCGAGTCCATCGGCCTGCAGGGCGTCACGTACTCGGTGGGCTGGTCCGCGTGGCTGGACATCGCCGCGGCGGGGGTGTCCAAGGCGTCCGGTCTGGAGGCCCTGCGGGACCGGCTGGGCGTGCACATCGATGACACGGTGGCCGTGGGCGACGGGCGCAACGACATCGAGATGCTGGCCTGGGCCGGCCGGGGGGTGGCCATGGGCCAGGCTCCGCCGGAGGTCATGAGGGTCGCGGACGAGGTCACCGGCCACGTCGAGGAGAACGGGGCCGCCGCGGTCCTGCGCTCACTGCTCGACTGACGGGGCGCGGCCGGCCGACCCCAGGGGCGAGCCCGGCCGCCGCCCCCTGCCGACCCGGCTCAGGGGCGGGTCGTATCGGGGCCCTCGGCCAGGCCCAGGAGCCTCGCGGCGGCGGGGCGGCACGCGTGCTCCTCCGTCCAGAAGGAGCGCTGCACCGCCTTGGACACCGCCTGGACGGTGATCCCGAGTTCGGCGGCCGCGAGCTTCTGCTGACCGCGCACGCCGGGGACCAGCAGGTCCAGCACGGCCCACTCCGCCTCGGTCCGGGTCAGCACCAGCTGTCCCACCAGGCGCAGCACGGCCTCGGCCTGGGCGGCCGTCTCGGCGTCGGGACCGCCCACGGACACGGGCACCCGGACCCCTGCCTTGGCCGCCTCTTCGACGGCCCGGCGGGCGTGGACCAGTCCCGGCCCGCCGACCTCGCGCAACTCCTGCGTGTCCGGCAGCGCACCGGGTCTCACCGGGCCGTCCGGGTCCGCGGGGTCCACCGCCCCCACGGACCCGACGCCGATCCCCACGTTCCAGCGCCGCTCCCGCAGGGCCCGCAGGGCGGCGTCCACCGCGGAGGCGGGGTCGGCCACGATGCCGATGGCCTCATCGCCCACCGAGCGCTGGAACGGCAGCACGGTGCGCACGGGGCGCAGCGCGCGCAACAGGTCGTGCACCATGTCCCCGACCTCCCGCGAATCACGCTGGTTGATCGTCAGGACGTACATAGAGGGGGTGGATCAGCCCTGACGGCCCTGGGGGACGTCGGCCTCGGGGCCCTCCTCGGCGGCCGGCTCGGCCTCCTCGGTCTCCACCTCGCGGCCCTGTGGCTCGTCGGTGGGGGTGTGCTCCCCGGCGGCGTCGAAGCGCTCGATCGAGGCGGCCAGCTCGGCCTCGGCGGCCTCGCGGCCCTCCCAGCCATCGGCCTTGACCCACTTGCCCGGCTCGAGGTCCTTGTAGCGGGTGAAGAAGTGCTCGATCTCCTGCTTGAGCCACTCGTCGATGTCCTCGAGCTCCTGGATGTGGTCGAAGCGCTTGTCCGAGGGGACGCAGAGCAGCTTGGCGTCGCCGCCACCGTCGTCGGTCATGTTGAACACGCCGATCGGACGGGACTCGACGATCACGCCGGGCACCAGGTCGAAGCCCGGCAGGAAGACCATGGCGTCCAGCGGGTCGCCGTCCTCACCGAGGGTGTTCTCGAAGTAGCCGTAGTGCGTGGGGTACTGCATCGACGTGAACAGCACACGGTCCAGGCGCAGCCGGCCGGTCTCGTGGTCGAACTCGTACTTGACCCGCGAGGCGGCCGGAATCTCGATGGTGACGTCATGGTTCATGTCAGCAGGCTCCTTGGAATGCATGGAGGGCAGGATGGGAGCCGCGCCGGGGCACGGCATCTGGAAACAAGGGTATCCTCCGGTCAGGCGCGTCCGGTCCCGGCCCGCCCATCGCCGCGAGCGTGACGCACGCACCCGTACGCCTCCCAGGAAGCCCGACCGTGACCTCTCGACCCCCACGACGCCGGCCCGCCGCGCGTGCGATCCCGCGCACCCTGGGTGCCGCGCTGGCCCTGCTGCTCGCCGGCACCGTGACCGGTGGCCAGGTGCAGGGCGCGCAGACCGGTGCCGCCCCGTCCGGGCCGACGCCGGCGCTGGCCGTCTCCTCCACGATCACCGCGGGTGCCGCGTCCTCCCCGACTTCCGCCTCGTCCACGGCCTCCGCGTCATCCCTTGCCTCCGCGTCGGACCCGTCGTCCCCCGCCGCCCCGACCTCCAGCTCGTCCCCGGCCCGCCCCGCGGCCACGGGTGCCCACGGCCCTGGCGAGGGAGGGTCCACGCTGGCCGCGGTGCTCGGGCTGTCGGGCCTCACCGCACTGCTGGACCCGATGCCGGACCCGGAGGCCCTCGCCCCCGCACTGGACGAGGCGCTGACGGTGTCCTCGGGCACGATGTCCGCGGCCGTCGTCGACGTCCTGACCGGTGAGGTCCTCTACGACCGGTCGGCCGAGGAGCCCGCGGTGCCGGCCTCCGCGGTCAAGATCCTCACGGGCCTCGCGGCCCTGGAGGTCCTGGGCCCGGGCCACCGCTACACCACCGGTGCCGTCGCCCTGCCCGGTCGCGTGGGGGACCGGGACGTGACCCACGTGGTGCTCGACGCCGGGGGCGACGTACTGCTCGGCACGGGGAGCAACGCGACGTCCGTCGACGGGCGGGCCGGTCTCGGGACGCTGGCCCGGCAGGCGGCCGAGGAACTCGCCACGCGCGGCACCACCGGGACGGTGACCGTTCGCCTGGACGACTCCGGGTACACGGGCCCGGAGGCCTCCCCGGACTGGAGCCCGGACATCGTCCCCTCGGGCAACGTCTCCGCCGTGCAGCCGATCGCCACTCACGGCGGGCGCCCCGCCGCGGGCACCGGCACCAACCGCCTGCACGACCCGGCGCTGTACGCGGCCGAGGTCTTCCGCGACCACCTCGCCCGCCACGCCCGGGACCTGGACGTCGGGATCCGGGTGTCCGACTCCGTCCGACGCCTGCCCCTGAAGGGGCGCGGGAGCGAGCTGGCGAGCGTGACGTCGGCCACCGTGGCCCAGCAGGTGACCCACATGCTCAAGACCTCGGACAACCAGGTGGCCGAGGCCACCGGCCGCAACCTGGCGCTGGCCGCCGGTGAGGACGGCAGTTTCGACGGCGCCTCCCGGGCCATCGAGGAGGCCGTGTCCGGGCTGGGGGTGGACACGGCCGGTCTGGACCTCGTGGACGCCTCGGGGCTCTCCGGCAGGAACCGGGTCTCCCCCCTCCAGTTGACCGGGTCGCTCGGGATCGCCACCGGGGATCCCGGGCTGGAGGCAGCGGCCACCGGACTGCCGGTGGCCGGCAAGGAGGGCACCCTCGAGCACCGGATGGTCGGCACACCGGCCCAGGACGTGGTCCGGGCGAAGACCGGGACGCTCAGCTCGGTGGCGTCGCTGACCGGCACGGTGAGGACCGCGGACGAGAGGCAGCTGGTGTTCAGCTTCATCGCCAACGACCAGCCGGGCGTCCTGACCGACGCCCGCTTCGCGGTGGACCGCGCCGCGGCGCTGCTGGCCGGCTGCGGATGCCGCGCTGACGCGGCCGACCCGGGGCCGTAGTGGCATGGGCCAGGTGATCGCGGGCCGGTTCGAACTGGCCGACCACATCGCCTCCGGGGGGTCCGGGTCGATCTGGGCCGCATGGGACCGGCGCCGCGAGCAGTGGTGCGCGGCGAAGGTGCTGCGGCACAAGGACTCCGGTGAGCTGCTGCGCTTCGTGCGCGAGCAGGGCATCCAGCTCGACCACCACCACCTGGCCACGCCCTACGGCTGGGCGGCCGAGGACGCGGACGTGGCGATCTCGATGCCGCTGGTGGCCGGCGGCACCCTGGAGACCGCGCTGGGCGATCACGGCGCGTTCTCCTCCGCCCTCGCGGCACGGATGCTGCTGCAACTGCTGGACGCCCTGGACCACGTGCACCACGCCGGCTGGATCCACCGGGACGTCAAGCCGGCGAACATCCTGCTGGAACCCACGGGGGAGGGCATGCCGCACCTGCGGCTGGGCGACTTCGGGATCGCCGTGCGGGAGGACGATCCGCGGTTCACCACCCTCGGGTGGGTGAACGGCACTCCCGGCTACCTGGCCCCCGAGGCGATGGACCTCGCGGCCCCGGCGCCCGCGCAGGACCTGTACGCGGCCGGCGTGGTGGCCCTGCGGATGCTGGATCCCACCGTGCGGGGTGAACGGGGGCTGGAGGCCGCCGCCCTGGACCCGCGCCGGACGCTGGCCCGGATCGAGGGCGTCGATCCCCGACTCGCCTCCGTGGTGGCCGGGTTGCTCGACGAGGACCCGGGCGACCGCGTCGCGGCCGCCGAACGGGCCCCACGCACCCTCGACGTCCTCGCCACCCCGCAGACGGGGACCGGCGGGTACCTCACGGCCGCGGGCGAGCCGTTCGCGGTGTTCCGCCAGGTCGAGGCCGGTGGGACGACCGGGATCACCGCGGACCGGGCCGGGTTCGGTGGGACGGGGATCCCCGCGGACGGGGTCGGC
>NZ_CALMQR010000046.1:0-4003 GCF_937871995.1 uncultured Citricoccus sp.
AGCAACGCCTCACAGCGTCACAGATCAGATGTCACCTATTCGTGCAGCAGTCCCAATTGGCCCGACAGAGGCTTCGATCCCACCGCTCATCTCACCGAGAGAACCAAGCAAAGATTCCAGCGTATCGGATCCGATGGGCGGGCACTGGAGCGCTGGACTGCAAATCAGAAGACCAAGGCGCTGCATCTCGGGACTTACGAGGCGGCGATCGAGAACATGCTTAGACGGATGAGTGATCAGGACAGCGCCGATGATCAGTTCTATCTGTATCGGGTTCGCCTCAGCCCCAACGCCGCCATCGAAACAGGTGTACACAAAGAGCCCGTCAACTGGGTGGGTGACGTGCAGATGGTCGAGGTGTGCGCCCCTGGCATCAACACGTTCCGCTACGTGAACGCCCACGAGGACCCGTCAAGCATTTCTCTCGCGGTCACACTGCACGCGATCCAGGCTGTACAGGGCATCCCTGTTCCGTTACCAGTCGATGCGGCACATCCGTGGGTGCGCGCCGCGGCGGCGCGATTGCTGGAAGCGGCGTCACTGCCTGCACCGCAACCAGAAACGAGACTCGAGCTCATGCGACGGCATATGCCTTCGGCGCTCTCTGACGAAGCACGCATACTGGAAAAAGAAGTCGCTGACACGTTACCGTCAAGGCTTCGCCACCGATTACATGCGCACTTTGACGAAGTGAGCCTGACGACGGACCCCTGCGCCTTCCCCGCGAAGCTGACCGGTCTGGCTCAGCTCGTCAGGGATCCGTCAGCTGCACTGGACCTGCTCGACGCCGAGCCATGGCGAGAGGTCTGACCGAACCACCCCTTATCGAGTGTAGGAAAACGCATTACTGGCGCGTGCTGCTGCATCCCGCCAAGGATCCGCCATCGGGCACTTGGGCCCAGTCAATCCACGCGGATATATATGTGTGGGCCTCTCCTTAACTCCGACTGTGAGGCTCGAGCCCGTGGTTCAGCTGTGCCCATAGGCGGTTTCGCTCGGCGCCGGTGACGAGCGTCGAGTCGAAGTCGATTTCCTGATCGATCGCCGGGTCCCATGTGGAGAAGTGTCCGTGGCGTAGTTCCTCCACCGCATACCACCCGGGGCCATAGTCTTCTTCGCAGTACTCGTGCCGGCCGTCGGCCCAATGCACCTGGCTCCACATTTGTTCTTGCTGGTCCCAGAAGAACGGCAGCGAACGCATGGGCATCACGGAGGTCGTCACCCATCCGCGGACCTCGCCGTCCAACGACAGTTGCCACACCGCCTCACGGAACACGTCCAGTTTCGGGTTCTGTGGCCAGTTCGTTTCGTCCAAGCCAAACCACTTATCGCGCCATCCCATCGTCCCGTTGTAGCCCATGCAGTGGGACGAGCAGCATCAGCGACATAGCGTCCGTCCGGGGATCCCGCGGCGGACTGAGCAGCAAGATCCACCTGGCTGTGGACGGACGGGGCCTGCCGATCAGCGTGCTCTGCATTGCCGGTCAGGCCGGGAACAACCCCCAACTGGTGCCGCTGCTGGAGCAGAGCAGCGTCAGCAGCCCCGGAGCCGACCGGAGGCGGTGATCTCCGACAAGGCCTACTCCCACCCCTCGACCCACAAGGCAATGCGGGCCTGCGGGGCGCGGTTCACCAGCCCCGAGAAGTCCGACCAGATCGCCCACCGTCAGGCCAAGGGCTCCGCCGGCGGCCGCCCGCCGACCTTCGACCAGGACGAGTGCAAGCGGCGCAACGTCGTCGAACGATGCTTCGCCCGGCTCAAACAGTTCCGCGATCTGGCCGCCCGGTACGCCAAACGTGCCGCGTACTACGCCGCTGAACTCGCCATCGCCGCCACCGTGTTCTGGCTCCGCTGAGCTTGCAGGACAGGCTCTAGTTATAGCCGCACCAAGGCACCATCGAGCGCACCACCTCACCAGGTTCTGAAAGCGAACGGGAACCACCTCCTGCCCAGTGACATTCACTCGTCGGTAGCGCACCAAACCGCGATCTGACTTGCTTCTAAGATGTTCATCATGAGCGAACCGAGGCCTGATGGCGCCATGGAGTCCTTCCCAGAACTGAACCCTATTCCAGGCCCCGACAGCCCCGCCTACTGGCTGGCGCGGTTCAACGCTGAGGTAGGGAGCAATCCCTCCCAGGAGGATCTCGAAGCCTTCGGATTCACCTCCGAGGAGATCGAGTCCCTCGGGCTGTTCAAGTGGGTCTGGCCCACGCTGCCGCCCGACACCATCGGGATGCTGGTCAAGCAGTTGGTGTTCCGTCGGAGTGAGGCAGAGCGCGCCCTGAAAGACCCAGCCGTCAATCGGGTGCTCCAAAAGCGCCGTGTCGAGCGCATGAGGCAGACCGACCCGGCGGCCAATGCGAACGAGGTGAAGGCCCTCTCGCTGGTCATCGAGGTTGAGAAGGTGGGCATTCACAAGCTCGAACTCACCGCAGCCCATAAGTGGCGAGAACGGCACCGCCGGGCCATTGAGGCAGGGACCAAGCCTGCCTATGCCGAACTGGACGAATGGACGAAGGCCAGGCTGATGATCCAGGTCGTCCGGCACGACCACAGCAACTACGACCAGGCCTGGCGCCAGTTCCATGACCAGCCGGGCGCGGAGGCCTGCTTCGAGGTCATCCGAGCCAAGACGGCAGAGGCCATCAAGAAGGCCTACCCCGACAGCCTCGCCATGTGGGTAAACGCTGCCATGGTCGACTCCATCACCCCGTAGGCCCAGCACGGGGAGCACCCCCTCGGTCATTTTTGTGTCCCCCCGGGAAAAGCAAGAGCGCTTCCAATTAGCACGCTTAACCCTCAGCCCCAAGGCCTCCGCCCCATACCCCCAGACAGCACGGTGGTCGCGCGTAGCGTGGATGGGCCGGTCTGTGGATTTGATCGCTAAATGGCGGCCTTCTGTGATCGCTTGATAGCGGCCCCGACCATGGGCTCAGACGCGTCCGTGGAGAGATCCGCTTACGGGCGCGGATCATCTCACCGTAGGTCTTCGGCGGACTGAACGAACGGGCGCCCGGTGGCGCGTCGACGTTAGGAGCGAAGGATCCCCGCGCGGGGGTTGTTCCTCGCTTTGACGGACGGTCAATCTAACTCGCTGGTAACATTGTGGGTCGCGGCGGCCATCCCCCATACCGTGTCGCCGCCTGGCCGTGGTGAATGCGAGTTCCGCGGCCCCGACCGCCCTCCGCACATCCCCTCCGAGGCGGAGGGCGGTCCTTCATCTCCCGGCAATGTCCCGCCCTTGCGGATCACCGACGCAGACCTGCACTGGCAACGGGCACGGGTGGACCCGGGCCTGTACCTCCATAGGTATTGATAAAATCGCTCCTTGTCGCGGCGTGCTTTCGTGGGGCCATGCGGAACAGGTGCACCGGAGCGTGCGCCCCAGTTATCACGTGCATGCCAACGAATATCAACCAGGGGAGGTGTCGTCGTGCTGGTTCTGCTGTGCTCGTCGGGGCTTCGTTGGGCGACGTCAGGTCGAGCGTGATCCGACCTGGGGACCCGTTGCCTCTGGGGTCATCTGCCATTGGGTGCTGCCCCGCTGAGACCGAGTACAACGGTTTCGTGGTGGTCTGCGTCTTCGAAAGCGGCCACGGCGGTCAGCACGTCGCCAGCGATGGCGAGTACGCGTTGGCCGTCTGGGACTAGGTCCCGCTAGGCAGCTGCACTCAACGACGCCGCCGGACAGGACGTCCAGTGAGTGGCATGAGCTTGCACCTCTTGACCCGCACGCTGGCCTTTCGAAGCAGCGGCCCCGGCTCGTGCCGCAGTGGGTTCCGTAGCGATTCGTCCTCCATGATTCAGTTCTGAGACCCTGATATCTGTTGAATATCAGTCCTAGTGGGCCGCGCAGAACCGCGGCAGGGAGAGCGATGGCGCAGCAAGTGAAGACAGTTCTGGTCGATGACCTCACGGGTGAACCGGCCACCGAAACCGTCCAGTTCGGTGTCGACGGCCGGCACTACGAGCTCGACCTGACCAAGGACAACGCCAAGC
>NZ_CALMQR010000047.1:0-2260 GCF_937871995.1 uncultured Citricoccus sp.
CCCCGCCGTTCTCGTACCGGTGACGCGGTCAGGAGGTCGGTTCGGCTCCGGCGTCGGCGTCGGCCACGTCCGAGCCGCTGTCGACGTCGGCCGCGTCGACGGCGTCCTCGTCGTCCTGGTCCTGGTCCTGGTCCTGGTCCTGGTCCTGATCCTGGCCCCGGCCATCATCGTCGCCCTCGGGGCCGTCGCCCCCGTCCTCGTCGCCGCGAAAACGCGCCAGGGCCTTCTCCGGGTCCTCGCCGGCGGCGATGGCGTCCAGGCGGATCTTCTCCTCCTGGCTGACCCGCTCGGACCACGGCACCCAGTCCGGGGCCAGGATGGCGCGCTCGCCGGGCAGGAGGCCGACCTCGCACACGGTGACGACCTTGCTGCGCGGTGCGCGGGCCAGGGTCGCGAACCACTCCCACCCGCCATAACCGGGCAGCGTCGCGGCGAACCGATGCGTGACGAGCCGGTCGTCGTCGGCCACGGCGCTGACGTGCGCGCCGACCTGGCCGTCCTCGGCCAGGCCGGTCTCCGCGATCAGCGCGGCCCGGGCCTCGTCCACGGCACCGGCCAGCAGCTCGTCGAGCTTCGGCGCCCGGCGCCGGGGCGCACGGGTCGGCTTCGGGGGGATCCGCACGGTGCCTGCGGCCGTCTGCACGGTCTGCGCCTCACCGGGCGGCGTGTCCGCGGTCCGGGCCTTGTCGTCTGTGGCCTGTGCGGCCACCGCAGTCTCAGGCCTCAAGATCGTCCGCAACCTTGCGCAGCGCCATGGCGATCTTCTCGGCCTGGGACCGCTGGGGGTACTTGCCCTTGCGCAGGCCGTTGGAGGCGATGTCGAGCCACTTGATGAGGTCCTCGACCAGCACGGCCATGTCCTCGGGCTTGCGGCGGTGGGCTCGCACCACGGACGGGGCGTCGTCGAGGATCCTGGCGCTGAGGGCCTGCGGGCCGCGGCGCCCCTCGGCCACGCCGAACTCCATGCGCGTGCCGGCGCGGACCTCGGTCACCCCGGCGGGCAGGGCGGAGGCGGGCAGGTGCACTTCCCTGCCGTCCTCGGTGTGCAGGAATCCGAACCCCTTGGCGGAGTCGTAGAACTTTACCTTGCCGGTGGGCATAACTCGTGTCCTTCTCTGTCTTCGGTGCACCCTTCCGGCCGTGGCGGCGTGCCGTCGCCGACCGGTCGGGCCGGGCCGACTGCGGGGGTCGCATGGCCGGGCGTTCACGGTGCGGCGACTCCTGGTGGCCCTGCGGCGATGCCGGCGTGACGGGCGGGTGCGGCCTCGGGAGTCGTCGTGGACGTCCGGTTCCGGGCGAACCCGCCTCCGTCGCGTGCCGGACGGAAGGGAAAGTCTGTAGCCCCTCAAGGATACCCTCTCGCCCCTCACCCGGGACCTTCCCCCGCGGCGCCGCTCACCGCAGGCGTAGACTGGTCGCCATGTCCGTACGTCCCGTGACCTCCCCCGAGGCCTCCGTCGCCACCGGTTCCGCCGCAGGCTCGACCCCCGAGTCCCTGCCCTGGCTGCGCGCGTTGCTCATCGTGGGCGGGACGCTGACCGCCGTGTCCTTCGCCGCCACGGTGCTGCTCCTGGCGTCCTACTTCCTCCAGATCACGGCCTGGCCCGTGTTCTACTGGTTCGGACTCTTCGGGCTCCCGCTCGGCTTCGCGCTGATGCTCGCGTTCGTGGTGATCAAGGCGGTGCTCAGGCGCCGCGCCTGACCCGGTCGCCGAAGCCATGACGGCCGTCTCGCTGACGAGCCACCTCGCCCGGTGGCCGGACCACCGACTGCACCGCCTGTTCCGGCTCCGGCCAGACCTCTGCCATCCGCCCGTTCCCGATCTCGCCGCCCTCGCGGCGAGGGCCAGCACCCAGATGTCCGTGCTGCGTGCCCTCGACGGCCTGGACCGGGCCCACCTCGACGTCCTCGAGGCCATGGCGGCCCTCGCCGGGGCACCCCGGATCCCCGGCGCCGTCCAGGGTGCCCCGGGCCGCCGGGTCCCCGACGCCGGGGCGGTCGTCACCCGCGCCCGCCTCGCCGTGTTCCTGGGGACCGCCGGTCCTGACGATCCCTGTTCCGACGCCGTGGACTCGGTCCTGCATGACCTGGCGGACGCCGCCCTGGTGCTGCCCGCCGGTGACGGCTGGCAGTTGCCCTTGGCCGTCACCACCGCGCTCGGCTCCCATCCGCTGGGCCTGGGGCGCAGCCTGGCGGTGCTCGTACCCGAGGACGGCCCCGCCGGCCCCGGCGGACGGCCCACCCGCCCGGGTCCCGCCCC
>NZ_CALMQR010000048.1:0-45391 GCF_937871995.1 uncultured Citricoccus sp.
CGATCTGGCAGGAATTTGCCAGATCCCGGCTTGGTTCGGCAATAAAATGCCGTTCGGACCGGAAGGGCCCGGCCGAAGCCGGGCCCGTGCCGTGTGCGGGACTGTGGAGGGGCCGGACTACTTCTTCGCGGCGTAGGGGTCGGCGATGCCGATGTACTGCACCGTGGTGTACTCCTCGATGCCCTCGGCGCCGCCCTCGCGCCCCAGGCCCGACTGCTTCACGCCGCCGAACGGGGCGGAGGCGTTGGAGATGACGCCCGCGTTGAAGCCGACCAGGCCGAACTCGATCTGCTCGGAGACCCGGAACATCGTGTTGACGTCCTTGGTGTAGATGTAGGACGCCAGGCCGTACTGGGAGGCGTTGGCCAGCTCGATGGCCTCCTGCTCGGTGGCGAAGGTCGTCACGGGGGCCACCGGGCCGAAGATCTCCTGGGACAGGATTGGGTTGTCCTTGCCCACGGACAGCAGGGTCGGGATGTAGAAGAAGCCCTCGCCCTCCTTGGGGGTGCCACCGGTGACGACCTCGCCGCCGGCCGCGACGGACTCCTGGACCAGGGCGTGGATGTCGTCCCGCGCGCCGCCGTCGATGATCGGGCCCACGGTGGAGTCCGGCTCGGTGCCGCGGGCCGGGTTCAATGCGGCCAGTGCGGCGGCGAACTTGGCCGTGAACTCCTCGGCCACGTCCTCGTGCACGATGAAGCGGTTCGCGGCGGTGCAGGCCTCGCCCATGTTGCGCATCTTGGCGGCCATGGCCCCCTCGACGGCGGCGTCCAGGTCGGCGTCCTCGAAGACCAGGAACGGGGCGTTGCCGCCGAGCTCCATCGAGGTGCGCAGCACGTTCTGGGCGGCATCCTGCATCAGGCGCACGCCGACCGGGGTGGATCCGGTGAAGGACACCTTGCGCAGCCGGGAGTCCTTCATCAGCGGCCCGGAGATCGCGGAGGCCGAGGACCCGGCGACGACGTTGAGCACGCCGGCCGGCAGGCCCGCCTCCTGCATGACCTGGGCGAAGAGCATGGAGGTCAGCGGGGTGAGCTTGGCGGGCTTGAGCACCATGGTGCAGCCGGCGGCCACCGCCGGGGCGACCTTGCGGGTGGCCATGGCCAGCGGGAAGTTCCACGGGGTGATCAGCAGCGACGGGCCCACGGGCTTGTGCGTCACGATCATCTTGTTCTTGCCCTCGGGCGAGGTGAAGTAGCGGCCGTAGTGGCGCACCGTCTCCTCGGAGAACCAGCGCAGGAACTCGGCGCCGTAGGCGACCTCACCGCGGGCCTCGGCCAGCGGCTTGCCCATCTCCAGGGTCATCAGCAGGGCGAAGTCCTCGGCGCGGGCGGTGACCAGGTCGAAGGCGCGGCGCAGGATCTCGGCGCGTTCGCGCGGGGCGGTCAGCGCCCACTCGGCCTGCACGGCGGCGGCGGCGTCCAGGGCGGCCAGGGCATCGTCCGAGTTGCCGTCCTGGATGGAGAGCAGGACCTTGCCGGTGGCCGGGTCGTGCACGTCCAGGGTCTTGCCGGAGCTGGCGTCCCGCCACTCTCCGTTGATCAGCAGGCCGGTGGGGACGGACTGCAGCAGTTCCTGCTCGCGTTCGGCGGTGACAGTCATGGGGAACCTCATTTCCGGTCGGTCGGCTCGGTCGGCCGGCGGCGGGTGTCGCCGTCGTCGGGGACCGTTCACCTCAGACTACTGCCGCCCGTGGGGCCATCCTGCACAGGTCACAATGCGACACCGGTGCACTGTGCGGGCCCGTCGGGGCGTTGTTCGGCCCTACTGCCGGGAGGCCAGGACCGCCTCGTACAGCTCCCGCTTGGGCACCCCGCGGGCTGCGGCCACGGTGGCCACGGCCTCCTTGAGCCGGGTGCCGGAGGCCACGAGGACCTCCACGTCGGCCACCTGGCCGGCCGTGTCCGTGTCCGGCTCACTGGTGGCCCCGGCGGTGACGATGACGATCTCGCCCCTGATGTCCTTCGAGCCCGCCCACTCGAGCAGGCCCTCGAGGCTGTCCCGGACCACCTCCTCGTGGAGCTTGGTCAGTTCCCGGGCCACGCAGGCGGGGCGGTCGGCCCCGAAGGCCTCCCGCAGGGAGGACAGGGTCGCGGCCAGGCGGTGCGGTGACTCGAAGAAGACCAGGGTCCGGGCGTCCCGGGACAGCTCGGTGAGCAGTCGCGAGCGCTCCCCCTCCTTGCGCGGCAGGAACCCCTCGAAGGCGAAGCGGTCGGTGGGCAGTCCGGACAGCGCCAGCGCGGTGGTCACCGCGCTCGGGCCGGGCGCGCAGGTCACCGGCACGTCTTCCCGGGCCGCGGTCGAGACCAGCCGGTAGCCGGGGTCGGAGACCAGCGGCATGCCGGCGTCGGTGACGACCGCCACCACGGCGCCGTCCCGGGCGGCGTCCAACAGCTCCCGCGTGGACTCGCGTTCGTTGTGCTCGTGGTGGCTGACGACCTTCCCGGTGATCCTGACGCCCAGGCCCTGGGCCAGGTGGTGGGCGCGGCGGGTGTCCTCGGCGGCCACCACGTCCGCGGTGGCCAGCAGGTGCCTGAGGTGCTCGGAGGCGTCCGAGAGGTTGCCGATGGGCGTAGCCGCCAGCACGATCCGTCCACCGGGGTTCTCTGCATCAGCCATGCCCTCATCGTAGGCGCCCGCGATCCCCCACCGACCTGCACGTACCATGGCAGGGTGTTCCCGCCCCCGCACTCCGCCCCGTCGGCCGCGCCCGACGCCGCGGCGTCGTCCCGGCCGGAGGGCCGGGAACCGGCCCCCGTGCGTGACCGCTGGCTGGAGACCCCCCTCGAGGCGTACACCGAGTCCGCCCTGCGGCTGCGGCTGCTCGGGGAGCGCTTCCACCCCGGCCACTGGGGCTGGATCGTCCCACTGGCCGTGACACTGGTGGCCGCTGTGCTGCGCCTGGCCCGGCTGGACCACCCCGACCAGTTGGTCTTCGACGAGACCTACTACGTCAAGGACGCCTTCACCCTGCTGCAGGCCGGTTACGAGCTGAACTGGCCGGAGGAGCACAACGAGCAGTTCGCCGCCGGGAATCCCCGGCCCGAGGACTCTCCCGAGTACGTGGTGCACCCGCCGCTGGGCAAGTGGCTGATCGCCCTGGGCATGCTGTGGTTCGGCACGGACCACGGTGTCGGCTGGCGGTTCTCGGCGGCGGCCGCCGGGACGCTGTCCGTGCTGCTGACCGCCCTGATCGCCCAGCGGCTCTTCCGCTCGGTGTTCCTGGGCGGAGTGGCCGGGCTGCTGCTGGCCGTCGAGGGCCACCACCTGGTGCTCTCCCGCACCGGCCTGCTGGACATCTTCCTGTCCTTCTTCGTGCTGGCCGCCTTCGGCGCGCTGCTGCTGGACCGGGCGCACGGCCGGGCCCTGCTCGCCCGCCGGCTGGCCGGCGTCGCCGACCGCCACGGCGGGGTGCCGCCGCCATGGGCGGGGCGCCACGGACCCTGGCTGGGCTGGCGCCCGTGGCGGCTGGTGGCCGGCGTGCTGCTCGGCGCCGCCTGCGGGGTGAAGCTCTCCGGGCTGGCCTTCGTGGCGGTGTTCGGGCTGATGAGCGTGCTGTGGGACGCCAACGCCCGCCGGGTGGCCGGGATCCGGCACTGGCTGCGCGCCGGGATCGTCCGGGACGGCCTGTACGCCTTCGTCGCCGTGGTCGGCGTCGGCGCGCTCACCTACCTGGCCACCTGGACCGGGTGGCTCGTCACGGCCGGCGGGTACAACCGGCAGTGGCACCTGAGCCATCCGCCGGTGGCGTGGTGGGAGCACCTGGTCCCCGGGGCGCTGCGCTCACTGGCCGACTACCACCGGCAGTCCACCCAGTTCCACGGCGGCCTGGAGTCCGGCCACGACTACGCCTCGAGCCCGTGGACCTGGCCGTTCATGGGCCGGCCCACCTCCTTCTACTATCAGGGGTACGACGACGGTGCGGCCGGCTGCCCGGTCGAGACCTGTTCCGCGGCGATCACCGACCTGGCGAACCCGGTGATCTGGTGGGCCGGCCTGCTGGCCGTCCTGGCCCTGGTGCTCATCTGGCTGGGCCGCCGTGACTGGCGGGCCGGGGCGATCCTGGGCGCCTACGCCGCAGGCCAGCTGGTCTGGTTCCTCTGGCCGGACCGCACCATGTTCTTCTTCTACACGGTGGCCTACGCCCCCTTCCTCGTGCTGGCCGTCACCCTGTGCCTGGGGGCGCTGCTGCGCCTGGGCGGGCCGGTGAACCGCCGCCGGAACACCGTCCTGGTGCTGTCGTTCGTCCTGGTGGCCGTGCTGACCAGCGCGTTCTTCATGCCCGTCTGGACCGGGGAGATGATCCCCTATGAGCAGTGGCGGGCACGCATGTGGATGAGCAGCTGGATCTGAGCCGATAGCATCGGGGCATGCTAGAAGCCAGCACGGACCGGGTCGCCGACCTCCCGGCCGAGACCAATGCCACCGACCATGTCCTGGCCGTGGCGGCCGCCCGCCCCCACTCCCCCGCGTACGCGGTGCGCAACGGTGCCGGCGGCTGGGTGGACGTGTCCTACGCGGCCTTCCTGGAGCAGGTGCGCGCGGTGGCGAAGGGGCTGATCGCCCGGGGCGTGGAGCCGGGGTCCATGGTGGGGATCATGGCCCCCACGAGCTACGAGTGGGCCGTGATCGACCAGGCCATCTGGTTCGCCGGGGCCGCCTCCGTGCCGGTGTACGAGACGTCCTCCCCGCACCAGGTCCAGCACATCCTGACGGACTCGGGCACCCGGCTGGTGTTCACGGCGGCCGACCGCCAGGCCGACGCCGTGCGGCGGGCGGCCGCACTGGCCGGCGTCGAGGTGGGCATCGAGTTCCTGGACGCCGCCGGGCTCGCCGCACTGGCCGAGGCCGGGCGGGGCGTGACGGACGCGGCGCTGGAGGCCGCGCGCTCGAGCGCCACGCTGGCCGACCTCGCCTCGCTCGTGTACACCTCCGGGACCACCGGGCGGCCGAAGGGCACCCGGATCACGCACGGCAACTTCGCCGTGGGCGCGGTGAACCTGCTGCCCTTCGCAGAGCAGATCGTGGGCGGGGGTGAGCAGCGCACCCTGATGTTCCTGCCGCTGGCCCACGTGCTCGCCCACGCCGTGCAGTACGTCTGCCTCGTCGGCGGCATCCAGATCGCCCACGCCTCGGACCTGAAGACGCTCACCGCCGACCTGGCCTCCTTCCACCCCACCTGGCTGCTGGCCGTGCCGCGGGTGTTCGAGAAGCTCGACGCCGGCGCCGCCGCCAAGGCCCGCGAGGGTGGCACCGAGAAGGTCTTCGCGGCCGCCCGGCGCACGGCGGTCGAGTACTCCGAGGCGCTGGACTCCCAGGCCCGCGGCGAGGGCAACGGCCCGGGCGCGCTGCTGAGGGCCCGGCACGCCCTGTTCGACCGGCTCGTGTACCCCAGGATCCGGGCCATCCTGGGCGGGGCGGCGAAGTACACCGTCTCCGGGGCGAGCGCGCTGAACCCCGAGCTCGCCCACTTCTTCCGCGGCGCGGGACTGGGCATGCAGGAGGGCTACGGCCTGACCGAGACCACGGCCCCGGCCACCCTCAACATCCCCGGCCACACGCGGGTGGGCTCGGTGGGGCTGCCGGTGCCCGGCACCACCATCCGGATCGCCGACGACCGGGAGATCCTCATCAAGGGCCCCATCGTGTTCGACGGATACCACCGGCTGCCGGAGGAGACCGCCGCCGCCTTCGACGCCGACGGGTTCTTCCGGTCCGGGGACATCGGGCGGCTGGACGAGGACGGCTTCCTCTACGTCACCGGGCGGAAGAAGGAGATCATCGTCACCGCCGGCGGCAAGAACGTCTACCCCACCCCGCTGGAGGAGGCCATCCGGTCCTCCGGGGTGGTCTCCCAGGTGGTCGTGGTCGGCGACGGGCGGCCGTACGTGGGCGCGCTGGTCACCCTGGATCCCGACGGGCTGTCCCAGTGGGCGACCGCCCAGGGCCTGCCGGCGCCGACCCTGCAGGAGGCCTGCACGGACCCGCGGGTACGGGACGAGGTGCAGAAGGTGGTGGACGCGGCCAACGAACAGGTCTCCCGCGCCGAGTCCGTGCGCCGGTTCCTCATCCTCGACACCGAGCTCACCGAGGAGTCCGGCCACCTGACCCCCTCCCTGAAGCTGCAGCGCAAGGTCGTCATGGACGACTACGCCGCCGCCATCGAGGACCTCTACCGGGCGGACTGATCCCCCGGGCCCGGCCTGTCCGTGGAACGCGACGGCGGCCGGGAGCACCGTGCTCCCGGCCGCCGTCGCGGACGCGTGGTCAGGCCGCGTCCGCCCAGTCGTTCCGGCGCCGGATCAAGTCCTCCTGGGCCAGCCGCGAGTCGTACCGGCGCCGCCGGGTGGGCCAGGTGAACACCAGCGTGAGGACCAGGGTCAGCAGGACGAGCACGCCCACGGCCAGCCCGGCATCGATCCAGAACTGGTTCGGGTAGAGCCGGATCAGCGCGTCGCTGGCCAGGAACGTCCACGTGCCCTCGGCGAAGAACAGGCCGTGGAACGCGGCGAAGAACTGCTGCCAGCCCAGCACCGCCAGCACGCCGAGCGCGATCAGCACCACCAGCATCCACAGGGACCCGGCGAACAGGGCACGGCGGATCCCGCCCTTGGCGGCGCGGGACAGCGCCACCATGAACAGCAGGCACAGCAGGCCCAGCAGCAGGCCCACGCCCATCGTGATGAGCATGACGAGCTTGACGTCCGTCATGTGGGAGACCTCGGTGCCCGTGAACAGCGCCGACCCGTCGTGCTGGAGGTCCCCGAGGTAGCGCTCCGGCGCGGCGTTGAACAGGTAGTCCATGCCCGCGGACCCGTAGGTGAGCCGGTCGTCGGTGGTGAAGCCGTACGGGTCGTCCGGGAAGCCCGGGCGGTGGTACTCGATCCACAGGAACACCGGCGAGGCGACGAGCCTCACGGCGGCGATGAGCACCACCACCGGGAAGAAGACCGCCAGCAGCACCTGCATCACCCGCGGTCCCGTCGGGGACCCCTTCAGCGCCTCGTCGCGGGCGGCGGCGCGGGCCTCCGCGTCGCGCAGCTCACGGCGGTTCTCCTCTGGATCCCGCGTGGCCGGCCCGGCGGCAGGGCCGCGGGGGTGCCCCGCCACCGGTGCCGGCAGGCCACCCGGGCCACCGGACCAGGCACTCGCGGGCTGGGGTTCCGGCTCCGGCCGGGCGGTGGCGGTCACCACGTCGGCCTCCGCGCCCCGGGCACGGGCACCCGGCAGGTCCCGGTCCGTGTCCCGTGCCGCGCCTGCCGCTCCTACCGCTCCTACCGCTCCTGCCGCGCCGATCCCGGCACCGTCGCCGGCGGCCAGGCGCTCCAGTTCACTGCGGTCGATCGACTGGGTGGGCTGGGTGCCAGCCTCGGCCTGGGCGGTCGCGCGCCGGTCGAGACCGGACAGGACCTCGGTGTCGGAGCCCCGGTCGGCGCTCCACCCGGCATCCCGCCCGGCATCCCCCCGGGCATCCCGGGCGGCGGACGCCGGGATCTCGTCCGTGGAGTGCTCGGCCTCGCGGGGACGCACCCCGTCCGGGCCCGCGACGGTGCTGCCGACGGCCCCGGCGCCGGGCGTGGCCTGAGCGGCTCCGTCCGCGGTCCCGGACGCGGCCTCGCCGCTCCCGCCGCTCCCTTCGGTCCCTTCGGTCCCGTCGGCGGCATCGTCCTCGACGTACGCTGCGTAGTCCAGGCCGCTCTCGAACTGCGGCGCCTCCAGGTCCTCCCCGCGGGTGCCACCCCAGTCGTCGACGGTGTCCCGGTCCTCCCGGCTGTCCCCGCCCGGACTCGTGCGTGCCATGGTGTTGCCTCCCGCTCGTTGCGCTGTCGCCTGACCTCGGCACCGAGCCTAGTGTCGTCCGGACCCCAGCCGTCGGGGGCGCACCGCGACCGGGCACGATCCCCTCTCCTCCCGGCGTCGGCGGGGCCGCACTCAGGCGGTGAGCCGGCGGGCGCCGGCGTCGTGGGCCTCGAGGTCCCCGGTGGCCCCGGCACGCACCGCGCGGCGGCCAAGCACGAGCGTGTAGGTCCAGTACGCGGCGAGCACCGCGGCCCCCAGCCCCAGGCGCAGCCAGTGGGGCAGCGCCGAGGGCGTCACGAATCCCTCGACCACCCCGGAGACGGCCAGCACGAGCACCAGGCCGACGGCCACGGTCATCAGGGACCGGCCCTCCGCGGCCAGGGAGTCCAGCCTGGTCCGCTGGCCCGGGGCGACCCAGGCCCAGAAGATCCGCAGGCCTGCCGCCCCGGCGATGAAGATGGCCGTCAGCTCCATGAACCCGTGCGGAAGGATGTACAGGAAGAAGGTGTCCAGTTCGCCGTGGGCGGCCATCACCCCACCGGAGATCCCCACGCCCTGGGCGTTGAGGAACAGGACGTAGGGCACGAAGTAGCCGGTGATGCCGAAGGCCACCTCCTGGGCGGCGATCCAGGCGTTGTTCGTCCAGACCTGGCCGGCGAAGGACGCGGCCGGGTTCTCGGAGTAGTACCCGGTGAACCGCTCCTCGGCGTACTCGCGCACCTGGTCCTCGCTGCCCAGCGCGGCCAGCACCTGCGGCTCCTGCGCCACCCAGAGGCCGAACCAGGCCGCCACCAGGCAGAACAGGGCCCCGAGGACCACGGTCAGCCAGCGGATCCGGTAGAACGCCGCGGGCAACTGCTCCACGAAGAAGCGGGAGAGCCCGGCCGCCGCGTTGGACGGGGCACCCGTGATGCGGTTGCGGGCCCGGGACAGGACCATGGACAGCCCGACCGCCTGGGGGCCGTCCGGGTCGTGGGCCTGCACCACGGCCAGGTGGGCCGAGGCCCGGCCGTAGAGCTCGAGCAGCTCGTCGGCCTGCCCGGCGTCGAGCCGGCGGGTCCTGGCCAACGCGTCGAGACGCTCCCACAGGGAGCGGTGCACGGCGGTGTAGGCGTCCAGGTCCACGGTCCTCAGGGTACCGGCGGCTACGCTGGCCCGAGGCCCGCTCCGCAGGGCCCGACGAGGGAGGACGCATGATGACCACGGTGGTGACCGGTGAGGCCGTGGTCCTGCAGGTGCGGCCGGCCTCGTTCGTGGTGCGCGCCGGCGGCGCCCTGCTGGACGGCCTGGTGATCGCCGGGGCCTTCGCGCTGTCCGCATGGGCCCTGGCGGCCACCGTCGGCGAGGGGCTCGACCCCGCGGCCGCCCAGGCCACGGTCCTCACCCTGGTGGTGGCCTGCCTGGTCGGCCTGCCCCTGGCGTGGGAGACCGTCAGCCGGGGCCGCTCCCCCGGCAAGCTCGCCTTCGGCCTGCGGGTGGTCCGGGACGACGGCGGCGCGGTCCGGTTGCGGCACGTCCTGGTCCGCGTCCTGCTGGGCGTGTTCGAACTGTGGATGACCTTCGGTTCGGTGGCGGTGCTGGCCTCGCTGTTCAACGAGCGGGGCAAGCGGCTGGCGGACATGGTGGCCGGTACCCGGGTGGTCACCGAGCGACGGCCACGCGTGCCGGCACCCCTGCCCGGGGTGCCCGGGACGATGACGGGCTGGGCGGCCGTGGCCGACGTCGGGCGCATCCCGGATGCCCTGGCCGCCTCCGTGGCCCAGTTCCTGCGCGCCGCGGACCGGGTCCCCCCGATCACCCGGAACGCCACGGCCGTCCGGCTGGCGGCCCGGGTGGCGCCCTTCGTGGCCCCGGGACCGCCCGCCGGCGCCACCATGGAGGAGTTCCTGCTGGCCGTGATGGCCGAGCGGCGCAACCGGGACTACGCCCGGCTCACCCGGCAACAGCGGGCCACCGAGGCAGCCGCCGGGCGCATGCGCTCGCTGCCCTACGCCTGACCGCCGACCATATCCTGGAAAAACCCGTCAGGATGGACACATCCCCCGGTCATACCGGGGGGATTTGTCCATCCTGTGATGGGTCAGAACGAGAGGACAGAACTCAGTAGCGGTAGTGGTCCGGCTTGTAGGGGCCGGCCACGTCCACGCCCAGGTACTCGGCCTGGTCCTTGCTCAGCTCCGTCAGGTGCGCGCCGAGGGCCTCCAGGTGCAGGCGGGCGACCTTCTCGTCCAGGACCTTGGGCAGGACGTAGACCTGCTTGCCGTACTCCTCGCCGGTGATCGAGCCGTGGCGGGCGAAGAGCTCCATCTGGGCCATCACCTGGTTGGTGAAGGAGGCGCTCATGACGAAGGACGGGTGCCCGGTCGCGTTGCCCAGGTTCAGCAGCCGGCCCTCGGAGAGCACGATGATCGAGCGCTCGGTGTCCGTGCCGGTGTCGAAGGTCCACTCGTGGACCTGCGGCTTGATCTCGGTCTTGACCACGCCGTCCACCCGGGACAGTCCGGCCATGTCCAGTTCGTTGTCGAAGTGGCCGACGTTGCCGACGATCGCCTTGTCCTTCATCTGCAGCATGTCCTGGGCCATGATGATGTCCTTGCCACCGGTGGTGGTGATGAAGATGTCACCGGAGGCCAGGACCTCGTCCAGGCGGACCACCTGGTACCCGTCCATCGCGGCCTGCAGGGCGTTGATCGGGTCCACCTCGGTGACGACCACGCGCGCGCCCTGGCCGCGGAAGGCCTCGGCGGCCCCCTTGCCGACGTCCCCGTAGCCGCAGACCACGGCGGTCTTGCCGCCGATCAGCACGTCCGTGCCCCGCATGATGCCGTCCGGCAGCGAGTGACGGATGCCGTACTTGTTGTCGAACTTGGACTTGGTCACGGCGTCGTTGACGTTGATGGCCGGGAACAGCAACTGGCCGGCCTCGGCCAGCTGGTAGAGCCGGTGCACGCCCGTGGTGGTCTCCTCGGTGACGCCGCGGATGCCCGCTGCGATCCTGGTGAAGCGCTGCGGGTCCTCGTGGATGGAGGCGCGCAGGGTCTCCAGGATGATCTGGTACTCCTCGGCGTCGTCCGTGGTGGGGCTCGGCACGGCGCCGGCGGCCTCGAACTCCACGCCCTTGTGCACCAGCAGGGTGGCGTCGCCGCCGTCGTCCAGGATCATGTTGGGGCCCAGCTCCGGGTCCTGGTCCGCGCCGGGCCAGACGAGGATCTGGGAGGCGGTCCACCAGTAGTCGGACAGGGTCTCGTTCTTCCAGGCGAAGACGGGCACCCCGGCCGGGGCCTCGGGGGTGCCGTTGCCGACGACGACCGCTGCGGCCGCCTCGTCCTGGGTGGAGAAGATGTTGCAGGACGCCCAGCGGACCTCGGCGCCGAGGGCGGTGAGGGTCTCGATCAGCACGGCGGTCTGCACGGTCATGTGCAGCGACCCGGCGATGCGGGCCCCCTTGAGGGGCTGGGCCTCGCCGAACTCCTCGCGCAGGGCCATCAGTCCGGGCATCTCGTGCTCGGCCAGGCGGATCTGGTGCCGGCCGGCCTCGGCCAGGGACAGGTCGCGGACGGCGAAGTCGAAGGTGGCCCCGGGCACGGTGACGCGGTTGGCGTAGCCCGGATCGGTCGCGGGGCTCGGGGCGCTGTCGGCAGGGATCTCAGTCATGCTCCCCAGCCTAGAACAGTCAGCGGGCCCGCCCGGGCCTAGCGTTCGCCGGAGTCACGCAGCAGGCGCAGCACGGGCCGTCCCGGCCGGGCCGGGGCCTCGCCGTTGAGCGGTTCCGGCCGGGGGCCGGCGTCGGGACCGGTTCCGCGGCGCACCGTGGGCCGCGGGGGGTCCTCCCGGGGCGCGGGCTCTCGCACGGCGTGCGCGAGGGCCAGCAGGTCGTCGGGTTCGGGCGGCGGGTGCGGGACGGAGCCCTCCGGCGCCTCGATGCGCAGCAGTTCCCAGCCCTTGGGCGCGGTCATCGTCCGCGCGTGACGCTCGCACAGGTCGTAGGTGTGCGGCTCGGCCAGCCGGGACATCGGCCCCAGGACGACCGTGGAGTCGGCGTAGTTGTACGTCAGGGTCGCCACGGCCGCCGTCCGGCAGCTGGTCTTGGAGCACTGGCGTATCGATCCCACGGCAGACCACCCTACCGCCCCGGCGGGCTCTCGTGGGGAGGCGTGCCCGGTACACACCGGGGCGGTGCGGGACTAGCATCGAGTCATGATGTCCTTCGAACCGATTGCGGTCACTGGGGGCGCTGGAACCGGGGTCCCCGGTGTTCCGCCCGCGCGCCACGCCCGGCGGGACCGCCGGGGCCGGGGACTGCGCGGCCCGTTGCTGCCGGGAGTGCTGCCCGGGTCCCGCACGCGCAATGAGAGGTTCGACGACCACCTGGCCGCGGCCGTCGAACGGCTGGCGGAACTGTGCGGACCGGCCGTGGAGCAGGCGCGCTTCCGCGCCACCATGGTGCCCGAGGGCCTCGAGGAGCGCCTGGAACTCGTCCGGGTCTGGGGTGCGGAGCTGGTCGAGGACCCCACCGGTACCACCCGGCGGGACCCTGACGGCACCGTGGTGATCACCATCCACCGGCGGCCGATCGAGGCCCGGTGCCCGGCCCCGTCGTTGCTGGCCGACCTCGTCTACGGGGCGGTCGTGGAGCAGTGGGCGGCACTGACCGGCGTGGCCCCGGAGTCCGTGGACCCCGACTTCCACTGGTAGGCCGTGCCGGCCCGGCCGGGGGTCAGTACCCGACCCGCACCGGCAGCCCGCCGGACCGCTCGACGCGCGGCGTCACCGGATAGGCCGAGATCCCCTGGGCGGTCCGGACCGAGACCCCGGCGTGGACCTCGCCCTGCACCGTGGCCAGCAGGACACCGGACACGGTGTCGCCCGTGTCCGCCAGTCCCGCGGCCGACACGGTCCGCGTGGCCGCCGGACCGATCCGCCGCACGGTCGGCTCACCGAGGCTCCCGTCGGCGAGCACGGGCGTCAGTTCCACCGCACCGCCCTGCTCCGCGTAGAGCGCCAGGGTCGAGGTGGCGGAGGACGGCAGCGCGACGACCCGTTCCACCCCCAGGGGACGGACGGCGGGCACGGAGGACACGTCGATCGGCCCCCCGGCCGTGCCGCTCTGCCCCTGGGCGCTGGCCGTCACGGGCGCGTCCGCACTGACCGCCACGGTGTACGTGCCCGCGTCCAGGCCGGTCAGCGGCACCCGCACCGTGGACCCGGCCCCGACCCGCACCACCCCGCCGCCGGGCAGCTCCGCCGGCCCGTCGGGACCGCTCACGGACACCTCCGCGGTCGCCGCGAGGCTGGGGGCGGCGATCGTCACGGCGGGCCCCACGCCCTCGTAACCGTCCTGGCCGGCGATCCCGCGTACCGTCCGGGGACCCGGCACCGCGACACCGGGCACGACTGTCCGGGGCGCGGGCGCCGCCGTCGGCTGGATCACGTCCACCCCGCCCGGGACGAGGCCGAACAAGCGGTTCTGCTGGATGAAGGCGCCCACGGCCCCGCCCTGGGCACTGACCCGCACGGCTAGGTGCTGCTCGCCGGGGGCCAGGCCGCCCAGCACCAGGGAACGGGTCTGCCCCGGGGCCAGGACGATGCCCGCCGTGCCGGCCGCCTCCACGGGCCCCTCGGCGCCGTACAGGCTCAGGTCGACCGTGCTGGCGCTCGCGGAGGGGTTGGACAGGACGAGGACGGCGGTGGTCCCCACCGTCGTCGCCGCCCCCGTCAGCCAGTGCTCGTGGGCCGGGGGGATGCAGGAGGTGGCGTCCGTGCCGGCCAGGTCCCCGTCCGCGGCGGAGTACGCCGAGACGGTGTCCGCCCCGGCGGGCTGCCCGCCCAGCGGTTCGACCGCGACGGCGGCCGCCTCGCCGTCTGCTCCCCCGAGCGCCTCGACGCTGGCCTCGCGGACCGGGACGCCGTCCGGCCCGGCCGTGGCCGGCTCACCCTGCTGGACCCGCTCGGGCTGGCGCGGGGTGAGCCGCCGGGTCTCCTGGCCGTCCCCGGCACTCGCACCCGGCACCAGGGGACGCAGGGTGCTGCCCGGGAACCGGCCGGCCAGGTTGGACAGCAGGACGGAGGTCAGGCTCGAGTCGGCCGTGGTGGAGACGGGACTGAACTGGGTGTCCGTCCCGTCCCCGGCGCCCCGGGCCAGTCGCGGAGGCGGCGGGCACACGCCCTGCGCGGGGGCCGCGGAGAGCCGGGCGGGCGCTGCCGTCCCGTCGACCGCGGGCGCAACCGGGGCCGCCAGGCTGCCCAGCGCCACCGCGCCGGCCACCAGGAGCACGACGCCCGCCCCGGCCACCCCGGCGGACACCCGCCCCCGCCGGCCCAGTCCGCGTTCGTGCGCGTGCAGGGCGGCCTGGCGCCGCTGGTCTCGCGCGGCGGCGGCCTGCTGTGTCTTGCGCTGTCCCCTGCTCACCGGCTCGTCGTCCGACCGGGGTGAGTGCTGGAAGGCGTTCATCGCCGGACCGTCCCCTCGCGTGGCCCGCGGTGTCCCCCGCCGGGCCGTTCGCGCGTCCCGGCGTGGGCATCGGCGCGGGCGTCGGTGCGGCGCACCGGGGACGGGATGGCGAGCAGGACGGCGAGCACGAGCAGTGCACCGCCGATCCACCAGGTCCAGCTCCCGCCGGACGGCTCGTGCCACACCTGGAGCCGTCCGCCGCCGGCGGGCAGCTCGAAGGCCTGGGCCCAGTCGCCACCGGTCACGGCCACCGGTTCCAGGGGTGCCCCGTCGAGGGTCGCCCGCCAGCCAGGGTCGGCCCGCTCGGCCAGCACGAGGCGCCGGCCGCCCTCGGCCTCCTCGCCCTCGCGCGCGGCGGTCGCCGTGGCGATCCGGGTGTCCACCCGGTCCCCGTCGCGGGCCACCAGGTGGGTGGTGTTCCCCGCGGCGTCCTCCAGTCGGACGCGCGCCGTGGTGAACCCCATCCGGTCCTGCAGTCCGTGGTCACCGGCCACCGGGATGCCGCCGTCCCGGGACGGGATCACCCGCCACAGCCAGCCGGAGTCGGTCAGGCCCACCGGGGCCAGGCCGGGGACCGCGTCGATGGAGGCCGCGGTGCCGAGCTCCCCGCCGTCGGTGTCCCTCAGCACGACGAAGGCCGCGCCGAAGGACTCCAGCACCGGGCGCGGGTCCGCCGTCGTGCCGGAGACCAGACCGGCCGCCAGGCTGCGCAGGGCCTCGTCCGCGGCGTCCGGCGTCGCGGCCCGGGGGTCCGGGAGCGGGCCGGACAGCGACCGGGCCGCCCACCCGGCGCTGAGCCGGTCCAGGGTGGGCCCGGTGCCCCCGGCGAGGCGGACCTGCAGTTCCTCCGCGCGGCGTTCCAGCACCACGGTGCGGGTGGCCAGCGCACTGGTCCCCTGGTCCGCGGCGGTCGCCGGGACCAGCCGGACGGGACTGGCCACCACGGCGGACCCGGTCCCCAGGGTGGACAGCTCCGGATCCGGCTCGCCGTCGCCCGAGCGCAGCTCCAGTGACTCGGTGCCGGCCGCCTGGAGGGCCTCGGCCGGGACGGCGCGCGGGATGACCCAGAGCCCGGCCGTGAGCAGGACGGAACCGGCCGCGGCGGTGGCGAGCACGGCGGCGCAGGTGCGGCGGGCCGCGCCCGGGGCCCCGAGGACGGTGGAGCCCGCGACCGCCGCGAGCAAGACCCCGAGCACGGCGGTCGAGGTGAAGGGGCCGGTGAACACGGTGACCAGCCGGCCGTCGGTTCCCAGGGAGACGGCGACCAGGGGGGCCACCGAACCGGCCACGACGGCGAGCACGGTGAGGAGCGCCGCGGCGCGGGCGACCTGTCCGGCCCGGCCGCGACGGGCTGCGCCGACCACGGCCAGCACGAGCACCGGGAGGCCGATCACGAGTGCGGCGGTCAGCGCCCAGGGGAAGCCGGGGATCCAGGCGTCGAGCCAGGGCAGGGCCCGCAGCCCGGAGTCCGGGGCGAAGGCCTCCGGGAAACCGAGGAGCTGCTGCCAGGCCGGGGCCGGGTCTGACGCCTGGGGGACGCCGGGATCACCCAGGACGGCCCGTAGGTCCGTCCAGTGGGTCACCAGGGCGGGCAGGAACAGGGCCAGCGCCGGAGCCGGGGTCCACCACAGCGTCCGGCCAGGCCGGCGCAGCACGGCGGCCAGCGCCAGTACGGCCCCGGAGAGGACCGGCAGCAGCGCGGGGGACGCCGCACCGATGACGGCCAGCAGCAGCGCGGTCCAGCCGGAGGCGGTCCAGGAGACCACGCCGCGGTGTCCCGGCCGGATCAGGACGTCGGCCGGGACACCGTCCGTGTCCGGACGGTGGGTGGCGGCGGAGCCGGTGGCCCGGAGCACGGCCAGGGCCAGCCACGGCAGCGCCAGGTGCACCAGCAGGGCCCCCGGCCTGCCCTGGCCCGAGGCCGTCAGCAGTGCCGGTGAGAGTCCCCACAGCAGGGCGGCCAGCAGGCGGGCGGCCCGGCCACGGTCCACGGCGCCGGCCGCTGCCCAGGCACCGAGGGCCGCCAGCGGCATGGCCAGGATCGTCAGCCAGACCAGGACCGCCGAACCGTGACCGGTCGCCCCGAGCACGGCCAGGACCAGGCCGAAGGGGCCGGGCTGCACGGAGGCCCCGGCCCCGGCAGCGGACCAGTCGGCGGTGGCGTGGTGCCACACGTCGGCCGGCGCCCCGGACAGGGGCAGCAGGGAGCCCCCGGACAGGGCCTCGGCACCCAGGAGGTGGCGCAGGCCGAAGAGGCTCAGTCCCCCGAGCAGCAACAGGGCGAACACCAGGCCCGTTCCCACCCAGGCACGTTCGGGGGTCGCCAGGGCGGTGAAGTCGTCGTGGTCGCCGGTCGCCTCGGTCCCGGTGCCGGTGGACCCGGTGCCGTCCCCGATGACCTCGTCGGGCGCCTCGAGGTCGACGAGGCTGCGCCGGTAGGAGCGGACCTCGTGTCGGTCGGCCCGCAACGGGTCGACGACGGACCGCGGCGCCCGCCGGGTACGCCGGGCCTGTCGCCTGGACCGGGCCAGCGAGCCCGGGCGGACGAGGGTGCGCACGGTCCCGTTCAGGTGGGCGGCACCCCGGCCGGGCTCCTTGGCGAGCAGGGCGGCGAGGAATCCGCCGAGTCCGGCGAGCAGTCCCCCCACCCAGAGGAACGGCAGGGCCAGCGGCCGGGCGTGCTTGAGGCGCAGCCAGAGCGAGGACTCCCGCACGGCGGCCGTGCCGGCGGACAGGCCCTCTCCCGCGCCGTCGTGGCCGACCACGGCCTCGGGAACGACCACGACCCGGTGCCCGGCGAGACGGGCGCGCCAGCAGAGGTCGACGGCGGCCGCGGGGGCCGGCCCCTCGGGGTCCAGCCCGCCCAGTGCGGTCCACACGTCCGCGCGGACCAGCAGTCCCGGGGCGGAGACCGCGAAGACGTCGGTGCGCCCGTCGTACTGGCCCTGGTCCAGCTCGCCGGGCTCGATCAGGCTGACCGGCTCGCCGGCGCCGGTGACCGCCAGGCCGACGTCGAGCAGGTGGCGGGGCCGGCCCGGCTCGACCTGCTTGCACCCGGCGATCGCCACGGAGGGGGAGGTCTCCACGGCCGTCAGCAGCCGGCGCAGGGCGTCGGGGGCGGCCCGGGCGTCGTCGTGCAGCCACCACAGCCAGTGCTCGGCGCCGCCGGGCCCGGCGTCCCCCGGGGAGCCGGGGAGCGCGAGCCGGTCGGCGAGCCGGGTGACGGGTGACTGGATGAACCGGACGGCCCGGCCGGCGTCGTCGGCCATGCGGGAGAGCGCCTCCCTCAGGTCGTCGTCCGCCTCGCGCGCGAGGACGACGACGATGCCGTCCGGGGCGCGGTCCTGGTCCAGCAGGGAGCGGACGGCGTCCGCGGCCAGGTCCGGCCGGCGGTCGACGACCACCGCGGCGGTGACGTACGGGTCGGTGCGCTCACCCCCGGCGACGTGGGCCGGGAGGGTGGCAGGAGAGGGGATCAGACCGACCGCTTCCGCAGGCGTCGCCTCTCCCGCTCCGAGAGTCCGCCCCAGATGCCGAAGCGCTCGTCGTTGCCCAGGGCGTACTCCAGGCACTCGCTGCGCACGGTGCAGGCGCTGCAGACCTTCTTGGCGTCCCGCGTGGAGCCGCCCTTCTCGGGGAAGAAGGCCTCGGGGTCGGTCTGCGCGCACAGGGCGTCCACCTGCCAGGCCAGCTCGCCGTCGACGTCCCGGGGGTCGGCGAAGCCGGGCAGGCCCAGCCAGGCCACCGGACGGTCCGCCCCCGCGCTGCCCGGGGTCCGGTCGGCGCGCTCCGGCGCCGGGCCTCCGGGATGCAGGGCCGTGACGGTGGCGTGCCCCTGCCCGGCGTCCGGGTCCTCGGTCCCGTCGTGCTCGGCCAGGAAGGCCGTGGCCTGGTCCTCGAGGGACTGATCCTCCTGCAGCCGGCGTGCGGCGTCCGGGTCCGCCGGGTCCAGGAACCAGTCGGCGGGGACTGCCCGTCCGGGGTGCGTGCCCTCCAGTGCCCTGACACTGCCGTTCTGCTGGATCCTCTGGACCTGCTGGGCATTCTCCATGCGATTCCTCCCCGTTCTCACGCTGCTGGCCTCCGAACCGGGATCTCCGGCGCTGGTGGCGTGGGCACGGGCTCGGGGCGCGCCAACCGACCACCTCCTCCGCGGGAACCGGGGCACACGCCCGACCCATCCCACGCGGGATGTGGCCCGAACACAACGGAGGTCAGTGGTGAGCGGTGGGAAGCGCCGGGGTCACCGTGACCGTTCTGCAGTGAATTACATCCGTGTAACTCGCCGTTCGTCAAACCGGGACGAGACAATGTCAGAGAGCGGACGGCGCAGGCTGTACCGACACGCCGCCGCTGCCACCGGCCCGACCGGCGTGTCGTCTCGAGCCGTCCGGACCACTCTAGGGTGGGCGGGGCGGGAACGCGCAGACGGGCCCCTGACGTGAGAGGACATCGCACCATGGTCAACCTGGGAACACCTGACCGCACCGGCCGCGGACCGGCCGACTGGTTCGAGGCGGTGGCCGCCTCGCCCCGGCCCGCCGTGGTGGACTACGCCGCGGGTGAGGACCGGGTGGAGCTGTCCGGGCGGGTGCTGGCGAACTGGGCGGCCAAGACCGCGAACCTGCTCGACGCCGAGGGGCTGGGGACCGGGTCGACGGTCGCCGTGGACCTGCCGGTCGGCTGGCAGCCGCTGGCCCTGCTGCTGGGTACGGCGCGGGCCGGCGTGGACGTGGTGTTCACCGCCGGCGACTCCGCGACGGACGCCGACCTGGTGGTCACCGACGCCCCCTCGGCCTGGGCCGGCTCCCCGGCCGAGCTCTGGGCGGTGGCCCCGGGGGACGACGGGTTGCCGGACCACGCGCTGGACTTCACCGCCGAGGTGCGCGTGCAGGGCGATCGCTGCCCCCTGCCGGTGCCGTCCGGCGACCTGGCCGCACAGGCCCGGGACTGGGCCGACGCCCCTGGCCTCACGGGAACGGACGAGACGGACGGCACCGGCCGGCCGGCCCGGGACGCGGACCCCTCCGTGCGCTGGCTCCGGCGGGACCGGGGGCTCGTGGTGGCGGCGAGTGGCCGACGCCTGCACCGTGGCCTGGCGGGCGCCGTCCTGCAGGCCTGGGCCGCGGGCCTGCCGGTGGTGCTGGTGCCCACCGGTCACGCCGGCGACGACGCCTCGGCCGGCATCATCGCGGCCGAGCGGCTGGGCGACGTGGTGGACGTGGTGGAGGGGCCGGAGGGGCAGGCACCGGGCTGAGGCCGGAGCGGGCCCCGTGGGCCCGGCCCGCGCGCACGGCGGGGCGGTCAGTCGACCGCGTCGGTGCGTCCGGGAGCCGCGGTCCCGGTGGCCGGGGGGCCGGCCTCGGCGGGGGTGCGTGCCGAGGCCGGCGGCGCGGCGTCCTCGGAGTCCCGCCCGGTGCGGTGCCTGGCCGGGGTGTCCTGGGTGTGGATGACGGGCACCTGCCCCGTGAGCCGCTCGCGGTCGTGGGCGAACTGCGGGTCCGCGTCCAGCTCCTCGGTGAAGACCCAGAACCGGTAGGCGAAGAACCGGAAGATGGTCCCGAGGATCAGGCCGACCACGCTGCCGGCGATGAAGATCCCGGTGGTGGAGGTGACGCCCAGCCAGTACTGCGCCACGAAGACGCAGGCGGCGGCGATCCCCATGCCGATCACGTTCATGATGGCGAACAGCACGAACTCGCGCATCACGTTGCTCTGCCGGCGGTGCCGGAAGGTCCAGAAGCGGTTCGCCGCGTAGGAGAAGACCGTGGCCACCACGCTGGCCACGACCTTGGACTTGACGTTGCTGCCCTCCATCGGGCCGGCCATCAGCCAGAGGAAGACCACGGAGTCCACCACGAAGGCAGCGGCTCCGACGGCCCCGAACTTGGCGACCTCCCGCCACAGCATGGCGACCAGGGCCACGAGACGTTGCCACAGGTTGCTGAACATGGGCGTGGGCAGACTCCTTCGGTGGGTGAGGCCGGACGGGTCCTGGGCAGGACGGTCGCGGCTCCGCCGGACGGGGCAGGACGCGGCCCGCCGGAAATGTACCTGCCGAGTGTAGAACGCTTTCCTGCCGGTTTCCTGACAAGTCCGGCAACCGGACGGTTCCGTCGACGAGGCCCGGGCCGCGGTGGGTACCCTTGGTCCGTGAGTTTTCCTGTGATCGGTGTTGTGGGCGGCGGACAGCTGGCCCGGATGATGGCTCCTGCCGCCACGGCCCTGGGCGTTCGCCTGAGGGTCCTGGCCGAGGGGGGCGACGTCTCGGCCACGACCGCCGCGGAGTGCGTCGTGGGCGACTACCGCGACCTGGAGACGTTGCGTGACTTCGCCGCCTCCGTGGACGTGGTGACGTTCGACCACGAGCACGTGCCGGCCGAGCACCTCAGGGCGCTGGAGGCCGCCGGGGTGAACCTGCAACCGGGTCCGGACGCCCTGCAGCACGCCCAGGACAAGCTGCTGATGCGGCAGGCCTGCGACCGGCTCGGGCTGCCCAACCCGGCCTGGGCAGCGGTGACCACCGTCGACGAGCTCATCGGGTTCGCGCGCCGTGTCGAGTTCCCGGTGGTGCTCAAGACCCCGCGGGGCGGGTACGACGGCAAGGGCGTGCGCGTCGTGGCCTCCGTCGAGGACGCCGAGGACTGCCGTGACTGGTTCGGGCTCGGCTTCGAGGCCCTGCTCGTCGAGGACCTGGTGGAGTTCTCCCGGGAGCTCTCGGCACAGGTCGCCCGCACGCCCTCGGGGACCACGGCGTCCTATCCCGTCGTGGAGTCCATCCAGACCGACGGGATCTGCGACGTCGTCACCGCACCGGCACCGGGGATCGACCCCCGCACCGCCCAGGCCGCCGAGGAGGCCGCAGTCACCCTGGCCGAGGGGCTCGGCGTGACCGGCATGCTGGCGGTCGAGCTGTTCGAGACCCCGGGGATCGGTCCGGGATTCATGGTCAACGAGCTGGCGATGCGCCCGCACAACTCCGGCCACTGGACCATGGACGGCGCCGTCACCGGCCAGTTCGAACAGCACGTCCGGGCGGTGCTGGACCTGCCCCTGGGCGCCACGGACACCCTCGGGGCCTACACCGTGATGAAGAACTACCTCGGCGGCGCCAACGAGGACCTGTACTCGGCCTTCCCCGCCGCCATGGCCGCCCACCCGGAGGCGAAGATCCATGCCTACGGCAAGTCCGTCCGCCCGGGCCGCAAGATCGGGCACGTGAACGTCGTCGCCCCCCTGGCGGAGGACCTCGCTGCGGCCCGAGAGGCCGCGGAGAGCGCCGCCGCGATCATCCGCGACGGCCACCGCGCCCAGAACGAGCCGCGCACCGCGGCCGCCGACGACCTCCAGGAGCAGTCATGACCGGCACCCCGCACACCCCGTCCCCGGCCCGGGTGGCCGTGGTCATGGGATCGGACTCGGACTGGCCGGTCATGCAGGCCGCCGCCGAGGCCCTGGAGGAATTCGGCATCCCCTACGAGGCCGACGTCGTCTCCGCCCACCGCATGCCGCACGAGATGGTGGCCTTCGGGACCGCGGCCCACGAGCGCGGGATCCGGGTGGTCATCGCCGGCGCGGGCGGCGCCGCCCACCTTCCCGGGATGATCGCCTCCACCACGCCGCTGCCGGTCATCGGCGTCCCGGTGCCGCTGAAGACGCTGGACGGGATGGACTCGCTGCTGTCCATCGTGCAGATGCCCGCCGGGGTCCCGGTGGCCACCGTGTCCATCGGCGGTGCCCGGAACGCCGGGCTGCTGGCCGCCCGCATCCTCGCCGCCGGCACGGACGAGGAGGCGGTCCGGCTGCGCGGGCAGTTGATCCGTTTCGCGGACGAGCTCAGGGAGACCGCCACCGCCAAGGGTGGCCGGCTCCGTGAGTCGCTGGCCGGCCGGCCGGGTTACCACCAGCCCGCCTCGCCCGCCGACCGCTCATGACCCGGCCGGCAGGCACGGGACACCCGGACCGGGCAGTGAAGGTCACCGGGCCATGACCTCCCACACGCAGCCCCAGGGCACCACCCGCGCGGCGGCCGGCGGTGGGGATCCCGTCCGCGCCCCGGAGACCGGCACGGTCCCGCAGCGCACCAAGCGGGCCTGGATCCTGCTGGCCCTGACGCTGTTCGTGCCCGGCGGCGCCCAGGTGGTGGCCGGCGACCGGCGTCTCGGCCGGGCCGCGCTGCGGGTGACCCTGACGGTGTGGGCGCTGGCCGTCGTCGCGCTGGTGCTGTTCTTCGTCAACCGGGACCTGCTGATCCGGATCGGTGCCAACACCTGGGTCCTGCTGGGGTGCATCGTGGCGCTGGCCGGTCTGGCCATCGGCTGGGCGGTGCTCTGGGTGGACACGTTCCGGCTGCTCCGGCTCCGGCTCGTGGCCCCGGGCATGCGGCCGCTCATCGCGTTCGCCTCGGTCCTGCTGCTGCTGGTGACCTCCGGGGCCCTGGGCTACGGCGCGTGGGCGGTGAACGCCGGGCGCAGCACCCTCACCTCGATCTTCCCGCCCGGACAGGCCATCGAGCCGGTGGACGGGCGCTACAACGTCCTGCTGATGGGCGGGGACGCGGGTGAGGGACGGATCGGCCTGCGGCCCGACTCCATCCACGTCGCCTCCGTGAACGCCGAGACCGGCCGGACGATCATCTTCTCCATCCCCCGCAACTTCCAGAACGCCCGGTTCACCGAGGACTCCCCGCTCTGGTCCGCCTACCCGGAGGGCTTCTCCTGTGGGGACGAGTGCATCCTCAACGCTCTCTACGTGGACGTGATGCAGAGCCACCAGGACCTGTACCCGGGCGCGCAGGACCCGGGCGCCGAGGCCATGAAGGACGCCGCCGGGGGCATCCTGGGGCTCGAGGTCCAGGCCTACGCCATGGTGGACATGGCCGGCTTCGCCCAGCTGATCGACGCCATGGGCGGGGTCACGGTGACCTCCGGCGGCTGGACCACCTACCGCGGGCACCGTCCGGACGGGCAGTGGGGCAACGCCTGGTGGGGGCCGGGGACCTACACCTTCAACGGCGAGCAGGCCCTGGCGTTCGCCCGCTCCCGGCACTTCTCCACCGACTACTCCCGGATCCGCCGCCAGCAGTGCATCCAGTCGGCCATGCTGGCCCAGTTCAATCCGCAGACCCTGATCCCGCGCTTCCAGGGCATCCTGGAGGCCGGTGAGCAGATCGTGGAGACCGACCTGCCGGGCCAGCAGCTGGGTACCTTCGTGTCCCTCGCCTCGAGCGGCCGGTCCCAGTCCACGGGCCGGCTGACCATCGGCGCCCCGGACTTCGGGGACCAGGGCGACCGGTTCACCACCTTCCCCGACTTCGACCTGATCCACCAGCGCGTGGGGGAGATGCTCTCCGAGGACGGGACGCCGCAGGCCGCCGGCGCAGTGCCCGCCCCGTTCCTGTTCGTGGACGCCGCCGCCGGGATCCTGACGGCCGGCACGGGCAACATCGACTCGCAGGGCGCGGACAGCGACAACCCCGAGGACTGGCCCGCCCCGCCGCCGCAGCCCGACGGCGACCCGATCACCGAGGACTGGCTGATGTACCTCGAGGACACCGGGCAGACCGGCCTGCTGGAGGAGGCGGCGAAGACCAACCACCTCTGCGTGGCCGGCCGCGGCTAGCCGGCCCGTGCACTGCGGCGCCGGTCAGGCCTCGGCGGTGGCGAGCCGGTGCCTGCGGGTCACGTCGGAGACGATGTGCTCGGCGATCGCCAGGGACGAGGTGGCCCCGGGAGAGGGGGCGTTGCGCACGAGGGTGGTCCGGCCGATGCCCTCGATGACGAAGTCGTCGACCAGGGTGCCGTCCCGGTCCATCGCCTGGGCACGGATGCCGCGGGGCACCGGCGTGGACACTGCACCCGCCAGGGACGGCACGTACCGGACCGCTCCGGCGAGGAACCTGGTCCGGGAGGCCACCGCGCCCAGTTCCCGGACGGCCGCCCGGACGTTGCGGCCGGCGAACCTCCAGAATCCGGGGGTGGTGGCCACGTCCAGGGTGTCCCGCAGGCCCACGCGGTGTCCGGAGTAGTTCTCGCGCCCGAGGGACAGGAAGGCATTGGGCCCGACGAGCATCTCGCCGTCCACGCGCTTGGTCAGGTGGACCCCCAGGAACGGATAGGCCGGATCAGGCACGGGGTAGACCAACCCGTTGAGCACGGTGCGGTGTTCCGCGGCCAGCCGGGAGTACTGGCCGAAGAACGGGACGATCCTCGGATAGGCGGAACCACCGGCCAGGGCGGCGATCCGGTCCGACTGGAGTCCCGCACAGGCGATGACGATGTCGAAGCACCTGCTGCCCTCCGGCGTGGTGACCACGCAGCGGTCCTCGAGGTTGGCCAGCCCGGTGACCTCCGCTCCCAGGCGGACCGCTCCCCCGGCCGCGCGCACGTCCTCGAGGAGGGCCCGCGTCACGGCCGCGTAGTCGGTGATGGCCGTCTGCGGCGAGTGCAGGGCCAGGCGCCCGACGGCGTGGGGCTCGATCTCACGGATCCCGTCCGGCCCGACCAGCTGGACGCCCGGCACGCCGTTGGCGACCGCCCTGCCGTGGATGGCGCGCAACCGCTCCCCCTCGTCCTCGCGCAACGCCACGACGAGCTTCCCGCACTCCTCGTACGGCAGTCCCCGCTCCCGGGCGTAGTCACGGAGCAGGGTCGTCCCCCGGCGGCACAACCGGGCCTTGAGGCTTCCGGGCTGGTAGTAGAGACCGGCGTGGACCACCCCGGAGTTGTGGCCGGTCTGGTGCGCGGCCGCCTGGCCCTCCTTGTCGAGGACGGTCACGGAGTCGTCCGGGAACCGCCGAGTCAGCTCCCGGGCGACGGCGGCACCGATGATGCCGGCACCGATGACGGCGAAGGTGGTCATGGACGAAGGATATCCAGCGCCCCCACCGGGGGCGTCCCGGTGAACGGAGCGTGTCCGGTGGATAGGCTGGCACCATGTTCCTGCTGCGCAATGCCATCCGTGACTATGCCTGGGGCTCCGCGACCCTGTTGGCCGAGCTGCAGGGACGCACCCCCTCGGGCCGTCCGGAGGCCGAGCTGTGGATGGGCGCCCACCCCGGGGCCCCCTCCGGCGCCGTGCCCGCCGCGGACCCCTCGGCCACGCCGGTCCCCCTGGACGAGTTGATCGCCCGCGACCCGCAGGCCCTGCTCGGGCACGCCGCCCGGTTCGGCCGGCTGCCCTACCTGGTGAAGCTGCTCGCGGCCGGCCGGCCGCTGTCCATCCAGGCCCATCCCACCCTGGACCAGGCCCGCGCCGGGTTCGCCGCCGAACAGGCCGCCGGGATCCCGATCACCGCGGCGCACCGCAACTACCGCGATGACAACCACAAGCCCGAGATGGTGCTCGCGCTGACCCCGTTCACCGCCCTGTGCGGCTTCCGCTCCCCCGAGGACGCCGCGCGGTCCTTCGACCGGCTCGCCGGGGCCCTGGCCGAGCACTTCGAGGGCGCCGACGCCGGCCCCGGCACCGCGGCCGCGGCCCTGGCCGCCACGCTGCGCGCCGGTGACCTGGAGGCGGCGTTCTCCACCCTGCTGGACCCCGAGGGCGGCTGGACCGCCGGCGCCTGGGTCCAGGACGTCGTCGCCGCCCTGCGCCGGGCCCCGCGCGTGCTGGAGGAGGACCTGAACCTGTCCACCGCCGTCGGGATCTGCGAGCACTACCCCGGCGATGCCGGGGTGATGGTCTCCGTGCTGCTGAACCGGGTGGACCTGGCCCCGGGACAGGCCATCCACCTGCCGGCCGGCAACGTGCACGCCTACCTGCACGGGCTCGGCGTGGAGGTGATGGCGGCCTCGGACAACGTGCTGCGCGGCGGACTGACGCCCAAGCACGTGGACGTGGACGAACTGCGCCGGGTGGTGCGCTTCGAGGCGCTGCCGGTGCCCTACTGCACCCCGCACGCCGACGGCGCCGGCCGCCTGGTCTTCCGCCCGCCCTTCGAGGAGTTCCGGCTCGAGCGCCTGGACCTGCCCGCGGCCACCGGAGCGACCCTGACCGCCAACGGACCGGTCATCGCGGTCTGCACGGCCGGGACGGTACGCATCGACTCCGGTCACGACAGCGCCGTGCTCACTCCCGGGCAGTCCGTGTTCCTCGGCGCGACCGAGGACCCGGCCGTGGTGCGGCCCGGCGACCGGGACGCCGCCCAGGACGGGACCGGGGACGGGACCGGGGCCGGGACAGGAACCAGGACGGCGGACGGGGCGGCGGCCACACCGGGGACCCTGTTCGCGGTCACCCTCCCCTAGGCGCGCCGACCGCTGCCTCGGCCCGCCGGCCGGACCGGCCCCGAGACGACGACCGGCGGCCGGATCCGTCCCCCGGACACGGGGCTGCCCGTCCAGGACGGGGCGAATCCGACCGCCGGTCGAGCGGGAGGGTCAGCGCCGGGACGGGGAGACCTCCGTGTCGATCCACTTCTCCCACTTGCGGGCCTGGTGCTCGGCCTCCACGATGCGCACGGTGCCGGACTTCGAGCGCATGACCATGGACTGCGTCACCACGCGGTCGTTGTAGTAGCGCACCCCGCGCAGCAGGTCGCCGTCGGTGATGCCGGTCGCGGCGAAGTAGCAGTTGTCCGACTTCACCAGGTCGTCCGTGGTGAGCACGGCGTCGAGGTCGTGCCCGGCGTCGATGGCCTTCTGGCGCTCCTCGTCGTCCTTCGGGGCCAGCCGGCCCTGGATGACCCCGCCGACGGCCTTGATGGCGCACGCGGTGATGATGCCCTCCGGGGTGCCGCCGATGCCCAGCAGCATGTCCACGTCGGTGCCGTGGCGGGCCGCGGCGATGCCGCCGGCCACGTCCCCGTCCATGATGAACTTCACGCGGGCCCCGGCGGCGCGGATCTCCTCGACGAGCTTCTCGTGGCGCGGGCGCTCCAGCACGCACACGTTGAGCTGGCTGACGGGCTTGTTCAGGGCCTTGGACACCAGGTGGATGTTCTGCTTGATGGGCAGGCGCAGGTCGACGAAGTCGGCGGCCTCGGGGCCCACGACCATCTTGTCCATGTAGAACACCGCGGACGGGTCGAACATCGCACCGCGCTCGGCGACGGCGAACACGGACAGCGCGTTCGGGTAGCCCAGGGCGGTCAGGCGGGTGCCGTCGATGGGGTCCACGGCGACGTCGACCTCGGGGCCGGTGCCGTCACCGACATGCTCGCCGTTGAAGAGCATGGGCGCCTCGTCCTTCTCGCCCTCGCCGATGACGACCACGCCGTTCATCCGGACCGTGTCCATGAAGGCGCGCATGGCGTCCACGGCGGCGCCGTCGGCGGTGTTCTTGTCCCCGTAGCCGACCCAGTGGCCGGCGGCGATGGCTGCCGCCTCGGTGACCCGCACCAGCTCGAGCGCGAGGTTGCGGTCCGGCTCCGTCCCGGACACCGCCAGGTTGCGGTTCAGCATGTTGTAGTCAGCGTGCTGTTCTGCCGGCTTCTGGGCCGTGACCCTCTGGGCCGGAACCTCGTTGTTCGCGGACTGGTCAGTGCTCACCGTGTGTCTCCGTCTGCAGGGTACGTCTTGCGGACTCATCCTAGTGTCCGGCGCGGTGGCAGAATGGACCGGTGACCTCCCCCGAGTCAGAGACCGCCGCCGCCAAGCCCCGCCTGACCCAGAAGCAGGTGAAGCGGGCCGGCCAGTCCGCCCGTGCCATGGTGATCAGCGTGCTGGCCACGCTGGGCATCGCGTTGCTGGTGGTGCTGCTCAATCCCGGGTCCACGGAGCAGACGTACGACCGGGACGTCGATGTCCGGGCCGCCGCCGAACAGGCCACGGCGACCGCCGGCTTCACCGCCGCCGCGCCGGGCCTGCCCGAGGGGTGGACGGCCAATTTCGCCCGCTGGAACGGTGCCGGCGCCGACCGGGTGGAGTTCTGGGAGGCCGGTTACCTCACGCCGGAGGAGGAGTTCGCCGGGTTCAAGCAGACGGCCCAGGCGAACCCCACCTGGGTCTCCCAGCAGATCCGCAACGCACCGCTGACCGGCTCGCGCACCGTGGACGGCACCTCGTGGGACCTGCACGAGCCCGCGGACGGGGACGCGTACCTGGTGACCGAGCTGGACGGCACCACGATCATCGTCACGGGTTCGGGTGAGCTGTCCGACATGGATACGCTGGCCGGAGCCATCCAGCAGTACCTCGAGGAGGACGCAGCATGACACTGACCCCCACCCGCGCCTATGAACTGATGCGCGAGGGCAACGAGCGTTTCGTCTCCGGCACGTCCCGGCACCCGAACCAGGACGCGGCCCGCCGAACCTCCCTGGCGAGCGGGCAGGACCCGATCGCCGTGCTCTTCGGCTGCTCCGACTCCCGGCTGGCCGCGGAGATCATCTTCGACCTGGGCCTGGGCGACCTGTTCGTCATCCGCACCGCGGGGCAGGTGATCGACGACGCCGTGCTGGGCTCCCTGGAGTTCAGCATCGACGAGCTCAACACCCCCCTGATCGTGGTCCTGGGCCATGACAGCTGCGGCGCCGTCACCGCCGCCGTCGACTCCTACACCAGCGGCGAGATGCCCGCCGGGTTCCAGCGCTCCCTCGTGGAGCGCATCATGCCCTCCGTCTTCGCCGCCCGCCGCCAGGGGGTCGAGGACGTGAACGGCACCGTGGCCGAGCACACCGTGCAGACCTGCCAGCGGCTGGTGGAGTCCTCGATGTCCGTGGCCCGGGCCGTGGAGCAGGGCCGCACCGCGATCGTGGGCCTGACCTACTCCCTGGCCGAGGGCACCGCCAACGAGGTCAAGGTCATCGGCGACCTCGAGCCCGCCGAGGGCGCCGCCGCCGGCTGAGCCCGTCCCCCCGGGCCGCGGCCCGGGGGCCTCAACCGCGGATGAGGTGCAGCGAACGGGCCACGGTCACCGCCTCGGTGCGGTTGCCGACCCCGAGCTTCTGGAACACGTGGTTCAGATGGGTCTTCACGGTGGCCTGGGAGATGAACAGCCCGGCCGCGATCTCCCGGTTCGTCCGTCCCCGCGCCAGCTGCTCGAGGATGTCGATCTCCCGGGGGCTCAACGACGGCCCGGCTCCCGGTCCCGCGCCCAGTGCCCGCCGGGCCAGTCCCGCCGGCAGGGTCCAGGTCCCGGCCGCGGCGTTCCCGACCGCGTCCCGCAGCTCCTGCGCGGAGGCGTCCTTGAGCAGGTAGCCGGCCGCCCCGGCCGCCAGCGCCGCCTGGACGTCGGACACCGCACCGTAGGTGGAGACGATCAGCACCGGCACCTCCGGGTGGTCGCCGCCGAGCCGCCGGGTCGCCTCGATCCCGGAGGGCCCCTCCCCCAGCTCGATGTCCATCACCACGACGTCCGGCCCCTCCCCGCGGGCCCGCAGCCGGTCCACCAGGTCCCGGGCCTGGCGGGCGGTGGCTGCCTCGGCCACCACCTGCAGGGTCCCGCCCGCCTCCAGGACCGCGCGCAGGCCCGCCCGCACCACGGGGTGGTCGTCCACGAGCAGCACCCGCACCGGCTCCCCGGACCGCGGGCCCGCCTGCCGCTCCCCGCTCATTCCCCCTCCTCGCCGTGATCGCGTCCGCCCCGGACCCGGTCGCCACCCCGCGTCGGCCGCGGCGGCAGCGGCAGGGCCAGCGCCACCACCGTGCCCCGGCCCGCGACCGCGCCCCCGGGGCCCTCGTCGGCGTCCTCCACCGTGAGGGTCCCGCCAAGTCCCTCCGCCCGCTCCCGCATCGTCCGGATACCGAAGCCCTCGGCGTTCCCGCCCCGGCCGCGGCCGTCGTCGTGGACGTCCAGGGTCACCAGGCGCGGATGGACCGCCAGGGTGACCACGCAGTGCGCCGCTCCCGAGTGCAGCAGGACGTTGGACAGTGCGGACTGGGCCACCCGGAGGACGGTGGTGGCGACGTCCCCGCCCAGCGCGGCGCCGTCCTCGGGACCGCGGAAGGTCACGGTGAGCCCAGAACCGGCCGCCCGGGCCGTTCCCTGGACGGCCCGGCAGGCGTCCGCGAGCACCGTCGCGAGGTCGTCGCCGGCCCCGCGCTGCTCCACCAGGGCGCGGACCTGGACGAGGTTCTCGGCCGCTGACCGCTCGATCTGGCGCAACCGCCCGGAGAGCGGTCCACCGGGGTCCCGGTCGAGGGCGGCGCGGGAGAGCAGCACCACGGAGGCCAGTCCCTGGGCCAGGGTGTCGTGCAGGTCCCGGGCCCAGCGTTCCCGTTCGGCGAGCGCCCCGGCCTGGCGCTCGGAGGCGGCCAACCGGTCCTGGGCGGCGCGCAGTTCCACGCTCGTGCGGCGCTGGATCCGGGCCTCCTCCAGGAACAGGGCGTAGGCGGCGGACATCACCACGGCCACCACGGCACCGAGGACCGGCCCCACGACCGACCCGACGTCGAGGGTCCCGCGATGGGCCAGGAACCCCGCCAGCACGCTCCCCGTCAGCAGCAGCACCAGCACGAGCGCACCGGGCCGCGAGCGACGGCCGACCAGGTGCAGGTGCAGGAAGAACAGCGGGAACACCAGCCAGGCGAAGTCCACGTGCACCGCCAGCAGCGCCCACCAGGCCACGGTGACCAGGAGCAGCCACGTCGCACGGCCGCGCCCCGCGATCCCGCCGTCCGCCGCCTCCCAGTCGGCCCGGGCCGCGCGTCGTTTCTCCACGATCGTGCCGGCCAGGTAGACCGCCGCGAACAGTGCGGCCAGCAGCACGGTCAGCCACGCGGCGCCGTGGTCCCCGGTCCGGAGGGCGGGTGCGAGTGACCGGATGAGCCCGATCAGCAGCAGCACGGCCACGGACACGTGCAGCACCACCCGCATGGTGCGCAGCAGCACGGGAATGCGCGTGCCGGCCGGCGGGGCGTCAGCGTCGGTGTCCACCCGAGCAGGCTAGCCCGGGCCCGGGCGGTCCCGGGTGCCCGGACTCAACCGAAGGGTTGACCCCGGACCGCCCGGACGGTCGATGTGCCGGGCCCGGTGCCGCGGAAGGCTGGGACCAGTCCCGGCCGGTCGGCGGCCGGACCCGGTCCGTCCGACCCGTCAAGGAGTGCCTCCGTGTCCGTCACGTCCCCGCTGTTCCTGTCCCTGCGCGATGTCCGGTTCTGCGCCGGACGGTTCTCCCTGATGGGCGCGGTGGTCGCCCTGATCACCCTGCTGCTGGTGTTCCTCACCGCGCTGACCAACGGCCTGGCCCACCAGAACGTCTCCGCCGTGCTGGCCTGGGACGAGGCCGGGACGACGGCGGCCGGTGCGGAGCCGGTGGAGGTCACGGTGGTCTTCGGCGCCGCCCACGCCGCGAGCGCGGACGACGTGGAGACCAGCTTCACCGCCTCGACCGTGGACGCGGGCCAGCTGGCCGCGTGGCGGGACGATGACCGGGTGCGGTGGGCGGAGCCGGTCGGGATCGGCCAGGCCCGGGCCGACTCCGGAACCGCCGTGACGTCCGTGACTCTGGTGGGCCTGGAACCGGGCTCCCGGCTCGCCCCGGGGGAGCTCGGCGGCGGGGCCCGGATCAGCGCGAGCGCGGCCGGGCAGCTCGGCGTCGGCCCCGGTGACGGGATCTCCGTCAACGGCCGGGAGGTTCCCGTCGCCGAGGTCACCGAGGACCAGTGGTACTCGCACACGCCCGTCGTCTGGCTGCCCCTGACGACCTGGTCCTCACTCACCCACGCCGGGCAGGGAGCGGCCACCGTCCTGGTCGCCGGGACCGATGCGGACGCCGGCCAAGCACCGGTGGCGGCCGAGCGGACCGCCACGGTGGCCACGGACCTCAGGGAGTCACTCTCGGCCCTGCCGTCCTACTCCTCGGAGAACGGGTCCCTGGTGATGATGCAGGCCTTCCTCTACGGGATCTCCGCCCTCGTGATCGCCGCCTTCATGGCCGTGTTCACCTTGCAGCGCACCCGGGACATCGCGGTGCTCAAGGCCCTCGGCGCCACCACGGGATGGGTGGTCCGCGACGCCCTCGCCCAGGCGTCGGTCGTCCTGCTCTGCGGCGCCTCCGCCGGGGCCGTGCTGGGTGTCGCCGGCCTCCTGCTGGCCGGACAGGCCGTGCCCGTGCAGCTCGACGCCGGCGCCGTCGTCCTGCCCGTCGCCCTCACCCTCGGCCTGGGCCTGGCCGCCTCGGTGGCGGCGGTCTGGCGGTCGTGCCGGGTCGATCCCCTGGTCGCGCTCGGCGGCAGCTGACCCGCGCGAACGCGCCTCTGGCCCCATCCGCACGTCCCGAAGCCCTCAGGCCCCGAAGCCCCGACCCCCCAGGAGGAACCCCCATGCTGCACCTGTCACGCGTCACCCTGACCTATCCCGACGGCGAGGACGGGACCCTCGACGCCCTGGACGCGGTGGACCTGTCCGTCCCCGCCGGGCAGATGCTCGCCCTGGTCGGCCCGTCCGGGTCCGGCAAGTCATCCCTGCTGGCGGTGGCCGGGGCCCTCATCACCCCGACGGCGGGCACCGTCCGCGTCGGCGGGACGGAGGTCACCGGGGCCAGCCGGGCCGAGCGGGCCCGGCTGCGGCTGGAGCACATCGGGGTGGTCTTCCAGCAGCCCCGGCTCCTGCCGTCCCTGACCGCCCTGGAGCAGCTGCAGCTGGTCGGGGTGCTGCGCGGGGCCCGGCCTCGGGACCTGCGGGTAGCGGCCCGGGAGGCGCTGGCCGCCGTCGGGATGAGCTCGGCCGCCGGCCGCCGCCCCCACCAGTTGTCCGGGGGCCAGCGTCAACGGGTGAACATCGCCCGCGCCCTGATGGGCACCCCGTCCGTGCTGCTGGTGGACGAACCGACCTCGGCCCTGGACCACGAGCGCTCCGGCGAGGTGATGGACCTGCTCCGGGACCTCACCCGGGAGCGGTCCCTGGCCACCGTGGTGGTGACCCACGACCTGGAGTTCGTCCCCGTGGCGGACCGGGTGGTCACCCTGCGTGATGGGCGGCTGGCCGAACACGCGACGGTCTAAAGTGGGGAACCATGACCGATCAGTCTTCTCAGCACTCTTCCGAACAGCAGTTCCGCATCGAGCACGACACCATGGGCGAGGTCAAGGTCCCCGTCAATGCCCTGTACCGTGCCCAGACCCAGCGGGCCGTGGAGAACTTCCCGATCTCCGGCAAGACCCTCGAGCCGGCGCACATCCACGCCCTGGCCCAGGTCAAGAAGGCCGCGGCGAAGGCCAACGCCGAGCTCGGCGTGATCTCCGAGGAACGCCGGGACGCGATCGTGGCCGCCGCGGACGAGGTGATCTCCGGCAAGCACGACGCGCACTACCCGATCGACGTCTTCCAGACCGGCTCCGGCACCTCCTCGAACATGAACACCAACGAGGTGCTGGCCAACCTGGCCACGCAGGCGCTGAAGTCCGCCGGCTCGGACACCGAGGTCCACCCGAACGACCACGTCAACGCCTCCCAGTCCTCCAACGACGTCTTCCCGACCTCGGTGCACGTCGCCGTCACCGGCGCCCTGATCAATGACCTCAAGCCCGCCCTGGAGCACCTCGCGGCGTCCCTGGAGCGCAAGGCCCAGGCCTTCGAGGGCATCGTCAAGGCCGGCCGCACCCACCTGATGGACGCCACCCCGGTGACCCTTGGCCAGGAGTTCGGCGGCTACGCCGCCCAGGTCCGCTATGGCATCGAGCGCATCGACGCCTCCCTGCCCCGCGTGGCCGAGGTCCCCCTGGGCGGCACCGCCGTGGGCACCGGCATCAACACCCCGAAGGGCTTCTCCGCCCGCGTGATCGAGCTGCTCGCCGAGGAGACCGGCCTGCCGATCACCGAGGCGCGCAACCACTTCGAGGCCCAGGCGAACCGCGACGGCCTGGTCGAGGCCTCCGGCCAGCTGCGCAACATCGCGTACTCGTTCATGAAGATCAACAACGACCTGCGCTGGATGGGCTCCGGGCCGAACACCGGCCTGGGCGAGATCGCCATCCCGGACCTGCAGCCGGGTTCCTCGATCATGCCGGGCAAGGTCAACCCCGTGATCTGCGAGGCCGCCATCATGGTCTGCGCCCAGGTGATCGGCAACGACACCACGGTGTCCCTGTCCTCCACCAACGGCGCCTTCGAGCTCAACGTCGGCATCCCGGTGATGGCCGCCAACCTGCTCGAGTCCATCCGCCTGCTGGCCAACACCTCCCGCGTGATGGCGGACAAGATGATCGACGGCATCGAGGCCAACGAGGAGCGCTGCAGCTTCCTGGCCGGGGCCTCCCCGTCCATCGTCACTCCGCTGAACAAGGTCATCGGCTACGAGGCCGCCGCCAAGATCGCCAAGCACTCCGTGGCGCAGAAGATGACCGTGCGCGAGGCCGTCGTCGACCTGGGCTACGTGGAGCGCGGCGAGGTCACCGAGGAGCAGCTGGACGCGGCCCTGGACACCATGTCCATGACCCACCCGGCCTGATCCTCCCGGCCCGCCCGGAGGCCCGGTTCCCCGCCCGTCAGGGCAGGAACCGGGCCTCCGGCGTCTCCTCGAGCGCCCAGCCCAGGGCGCGTGCGTGCAACGGGGGCAGGTCCGGGAGCGCGCCGAGCCGGAACCAGCCGACGTCGGTGTTCTCCTCGTCGCCCACCCGTGCCTCGCCGGAGACGTAGTCCATCAGCATCACCACGTCCAGGTACTGGGCGCGGTCCCCGTTCGGGTACGTCACCTCGGTGGTGGTCCCGACGCCGGCCAGACGCCGCGGCGCGCACCGCACCCCGGTCTCCTCCAGGGTCTCCCGCACGGCGGTGGCCGCCGGCTCCTCACCGGGCTCGATGATCCCGGCCGGCAGCGTCCACCGGCCGTTGTCCGCGCGCTTGACCAGGAGCACCTCGCGCTCGTCCCCCGTCGGACCGGCCTCCCGGGCCTCCCCGCGGGCGGCCGGGCGCAGCACCACGGCCTTGCAGCCGGGCAGCCACAGCGAGTCGCGGCCGATCTTCTCGCGCAGGGCCAGGATGAACTCGGGAGTGGGCATGGACCCACGCTACAACCCGGGCGCGGGACGGGCGCCGGTCACGCCAGCAGCGCGACGGCGGTGCCGGCCAGCATGGCCGGACCGAACGGCAGGTGGGTGGACCCGGTGGCCCGCCGGGCGGCGACGAGGACCAGGGCCACCAGTCCCCCCACGACGAAGGCGACGACGATCGCCCCGAACAGGTGGTCCCAGCCCAGCCACCCGGCGTACAAGCCGAGTGCGCCGCCGAGCTTGACGTCGCCCATGCCCATGCCGGTCCGGCTGAGCAGGTGCAGGACGAGCATGAGCGCGAGGTAGACGGCGCCGCCCCCGAGCATTCCCCAGAACCGGGTCCACCCGGTGTCGCTGGCCAGGCACCCCAGGCCCAGGATGACCCCGCCTCCGGCGGCCAGCACCCCGGTCCACTGGTTGGGCAGCCGGTGCTCGCGCAGGTCCGTCACGGTGAGCACGACCGCGCACACCGCGAACAGTGCCAGCGCCGCCACCGCACAGGCCACCAGCAACCAGTTCCCGTCCCGGGCCGCCTCGACCAGTACATTCGGCATGGACCCCAGCCTAGGACCCCCGGCGACGGCCCCGGGCCGGACGCACCGACGCTGTGGACGGCGACGGTGGGCCGTGGCCGCCGCCTAGACTGGGCCCATGCCCGGCCCCCTGGACCGCCCCAGCACCAGCCCCTCCCCCGTGACGACCTACCGCTCCTGGCCGGAGTGGGTCCAGCGGACGGTCCCCGTGGCCGTCCTGGTGGCGCTGATGTGGGTCCTGGAGTTCATCGACCTGTTCGCCGGCGGCCGGCTCAACCAGTTCGGCATCCAGCCGCTGGAACCCGGTGGCATGAGCGGCATCCTCTTCGCCCCCCTGTTGCACTCCGGGTTCGGGCACCTGATCTCGAACACCGTCCCGCTGCTGGTCCTGGGCGTCATGATCGCGTGGATCACGCACCGGTGGTGGCTGATCACGGCCGGCGTCTGGCTGCTCGGCGGGCTGTTCACCTGGGTGATCGGCGGGACCGGCACCAACCACATCGGCGCCTCGCTCGTGGTCTACGGTTACGCGGCCTTCCTGGTCACCTACGGCGTGCTGTCCCGGCGGTTCTCGGCGATCCTGGGCGCCGTGGTCACGGTCCTGCTCTACGGCGGCTTCGTGTGGGGCTTCCTGCCCCTCAATCCGCGCGTCTCCTGGGAGGGCCACCTGGCCGGCGCGGCGGCGGGCGTGGTGGTGGCCTTCGCGGACACCCGCCAGGCCCACCGGGACCTGCGGCAGCGGCGCGCCCTGCAGGAGTGGTGACGACCGGGGCCATGCCCGGCAAATCCTGCCCGAAGGTCGCTGGTGTCAACTTCTCCCAAGTGGTAGTCATTCGCGCCGGTGGCAGGTATGCTGAAACCGCTTCCATCCGTGTGATACCGACTCAGTGATAAGTGCACCGACGGAAGCCTCCGGCTCCATGGCCTCTCATCCCGTTTCACGGGGCCATGGTCAACGGTGGATTCGCCCCGGTTCCCCCATCCCCCCCTCCGCGGGGACCGGCCCGATCCGCCAGGGGGCCGCTGCACCTCGTGCAGCGGCCCCTCTTTCTTTCGCCCGTCTGGTGCGCCCTCCCTCAGATGGAGGCGTCCTCCAGCAGTTCGGTCACGAGGGCGGCGATCGGCGAGCGCTCCGACCGGTTCAGCGTGACGTGGCCGAACAACGGGTGCCCCTTGAGGGTCTCGACGACGGCCGCGATGCCGTCATGCCGGCCCACCCGCAGGTTGTCCCGCTGTGCGATGTCGTGGGTGAGCACAATCTTGGAGTTCTGTCCCATGCGGCTCATCACCGTCAGCAGCACGTTCTTCTCCAGGGACTGCGCCTCGTCCACGATCACCCAGGAATCGTGCAGGGACCGGCCGCGGATGTGGGTGAGCGGCAGGACCTCCAGCATCCCCCGGTCGACCACCTCGTCCAGGACCTCGGTGGAGACCAGGGCTCCCAGGGTGTCGAACACGGCCTGGGCCCAGGGGTTCATCTTCTCGGACTCCGAACCGGGCAGGTACCCCAGTTCCTGCCCCCCGACGGCGTAGAGCGGGCGGAAGACCACCACCTTGCGGTGCTCGCGGCGTTCCATCACCGCGTCCAGTCCGGCGCAGAGTGCCAGCGCCGACTTGCCGGTACCGGCCCGGCCGCCCAGGGACACGATGCCGACGGTGGGGTCGAGGAGCAGGTCGATGGCCAGGCGCTGCTCCGCGGAGCGGCCGTGCAGGCCGAACACGTCCCGGTCCCCACGGACCACCTGGGTGTTGCGGTGCTGGTCCACCCGGCCCAGGGCGGAGCCGCGCGGCGAGGTGATCACCAGTCCGGTGTTCACCGGCAGCTCGGCCGCCTCTGCCACCGCCACCGGGTCGCCCGCGTAGAGGGCGTTGACCTCCTCCTCGGTGGCCCTGACCTCGGCCGTGCCGGTCCAGCCGGAGTCGCGGACGAGCTCGTTGCGGTACTCGTCGGCCTGGAGTCCCATGGCCGAGGCCTTGACGCGCATCGGCAGGTCCTTGGAGACCACCGTGACGTCGCGCCCCTCGTCGGCGAAGTTCTTGGCCACCGCCAGGATGCGGGCGTCGTTCTCGGTGGACCGGAACCCGTGGGGCAGCACGTCCACGGAGATGTGGTTCAGCTCCACCCGCAGTGACCCGCCCTCCGTGCCCAGGGGCACCGGGCGGTTCAGCGATCCGTGCTCGATCCGCAGCTCGTCCAGCAGCCGCAGCGCCTTGCGCGCGAAGTACCCCAGGTCCGGGTCGTCCCGCTTCTTCTCCAGTTCCGAGATCACCACGATCGGCAGGATCACCTCGTGCTCGGCGAAGCGCAGGATCGCCCGCGGATCGGACAGGAGCACGGAGGTGTCGAGCAGGTAGGACCGCTCCCCCACGCTCATCCGTGGTGCGGGCTGGGTGGCCTCCGGGGTGGTGGCGGCCAGGGCGGTAGACAGGTTATCCACGTCGGACTCCAGACCGGGGCACGCGCCCCGATGATCGAGGGGCGGGGTGGGGCGGACCGGCCGGGGGCCGGAACGGCCCCCCGCTGCTTGCTGTCGGGAGTGACGGCATACGGCCTGGCCTTTCCGATCAATCCGCCGGGTGCGGATCGACTCGATCCGTGCCCGTCGGCGACTGATACCCCCACCGTAGGACCGCGCGCCGGGGTGCGGGAGGAGAAAGCGCCAGGTGACGTGATTAACTTTCGGTGAAGGTATCGCCAACGGGTCACGGCCCCGCGTCGGGGCCGGCGTGGTCAGGACCCGAAGCGGCGCTGCCGGGAGGCGAAGTCCCGCAGGGCGCGGATGAAGTCCACCCGGCGGAAGTCCGGCCACAGGGCCTCGCAGAAGTAGAACTCCGAGTAGGCGGACTGCCACATCAGGAACCCGGAGAGGCGCTGCTCGCCCGAGGTGCGGATCACCAGGTCGGGGTCCGGCTGGCCACGGGTGTAGAGGCGGTCGGAGATCTGCTCGTCCGTGAGCTCCGCGGCCACGTCCGCGGCACTGCGGCCGGCGGCGTCGGCCTCCAACAGCAGCTCCTTGACCGCGTCCACGATCTCCCGGCGGCCGCCGTAGCCCACCGCGACGTTCACGTGCACCCCCTCGGCGTCCGCCGTGCGGGCCTGCAGGTCCTCCAGCGTCTCCGCCAGGCCCTCGGGGAGCAGGTCGGGCGCGCCGACGGCCTGCACGCGGACCCGGTGGCCGTTCTCCAGGCCGTCGGCCAGCCGCGCCAGGGTGTTGCCGATGATGCCGACCAGCTGTTCCAGCTCGTCCGGGGGGCGATTCATGTTGTCCGTGGAGAGCATGTACAGCGTCACGACCTTGATGCCCAGCTCGTCGCACCAGCCCAGGAACTCGTGGATCTTCTCCGCACCGGCCTGGTGGCCGTCCGCCGTGGTGGCCCCCGAGGCCTTGGCCCAGCGGCGGTTGCCGTCCAGGACCACGCCGATGTGCCGCGGCAGCCGCTCCGGGTCCAGGCTCGAGGCGATGACCCGCTCATAGATGCTGTAGACCACGTTCGGTCCCACCATGGTCCCCCACCTTCCGGCCGCGGCGCGCCCCGTGCCGGCGCTCCTGCTGGGGTCTACGGTAGCGAACCCCGGGCGCGACCCAGCTCCTCCCCAGACGGCCGGACTACTCTGGGGTAATGATGCAGCACCCCGTCGCCGACCCCTCGGCCGGTGCCCCGGGCCTGGCCGAGCAGTCCTCACCGCGCCGTCGCTGGCGCATGGAGCGCGTGACGGATCCCGACCACCCCGACTTCAAGCCGCGGATGCGGGGCCACCTGCACGCCGCGATGGTTCCCCTGGTCCTGGCGGCCGGCATCGTCCTGGTCGTCCTGGCGCCCACCCCCGGCCTGACGTGGGCCAGCGCGGTGTACGCCCTCACCGGGCTGATGCTGTTCGCGGTCTCGGCGGTCTACCACCTGGTGCAGTGGACGCCGAGGGTGGCCCTGGTGCTCAAGCGACTGGACCACACGAACATCATGCTGGTCATCGCCGGCACCTACACGCCCCTGTCCATCGCCCTGCTGCCCCCGGGCAAGGCCACGCTGCTGCTGGGCTGTGTCTGGGTCGGGGCCGTGGCGGGCGTGGCGTTCCGGGTGTTCTGGACCGCGGCGCCGCGCTGGCTCTACACCCCGGTCTACGTCCTGCTCGGGCTGGCGGCCCTGCTGTTCATCGCGGACTTCTTCGCCGCCGACGCGGTGGCCGCCGTCCTGGTCTGCGCGGGCGGGGCCTGCTACATCATCGGCGCCGTGTTCTACGCCCTCAAGCGGCCGAACCTCCACCGCGAGTGGTTCGGCTTCCACGAGCTGTTCCACGCCTTCACCATCGGCGGCTTCGCCTGTCACTACGTCGCCATCATGGTCGCGGTGCTGCAGGCCTGATCCCGCCGCCCGCCGCCGGGCCGCCCATATCCGGGCCTCACGCGTCCGGGGCCGGCCCCCGGCCGGCCAGCCGGTCCAGGGCGTCGGTACCGTCCACGGGGGCGTGGCACAACGTCCCGTGGCACAGGTAGAGGGCCGTTCCGCCGTCGCGAGAGCCCCGCCCGGCGGTGACGTCGTCCGGGTCCGCCGCGACATCGGGACCGGTGGCCGGCTCGGGAGACGCCTGGACACCGACCACACCGCGGACGATCGCCCAGGCCAGGGCCCGTCGCCGGTCCTCGGCGGCGCCCCCGGTGGCCACCAGGAGGTCCTCGACCGCACCGTGCCGGGCCGCCAGCCGCAGGACCGTGGCGGTCTCCAGCGGGGCCTGCGCCCCCAGCCGGGCCAGGTGTGCGAGCAGCCGCTCCGCCCACGCCCGGGCTCCCCCGGCCGGCAGGGTCCCGGCGTGGACCGGGGCCAGCACGTGCCACTGCAGCAGCACCTCGGCCCAGGCCCCCAGGGCGGACGGCTCGGCGCCGTCCAGCGGGGAGGCGAAGGAGGGGCCGCCCTGCGCCGCGGCCAGGACGGCGTCCCCGGCCGGGGCCGCCAGCAGGGCCGGCCCGTGGTCGGTCCGGACCACCAGGGTCCCGACGACGGCATCCACTACCGTCCGTGCCCGCACCTTCCAGCGCCGGCGGCCGGTGGAGCGGTAGAGCGCGATGAAGGCCCCGGCCGCCTGGGCGTGGTCGGCGAGCGTCCCGGCGGCCGGGCCGGGCCGGCCGTCGAGTGCCGAGCGCAGCACGTGGGCGGGACCGCGCGCGGTGCCGTCGGCTCCCCGTGGCGCCTCGCCGCCCGCCCCCGCCGCCGCGACGGCCAGCGGCCGGCAGTGCACCCGCCAGATTGCCTCCCCGGCGGCGAGCGCCTGGTCCAGCAGCCGGTCCTCTCCGAGCAGCGCCCACGCCTCGGCCAGGGCGGTGACGGTCATCCCGTTCCAGGCCGCCACCTCCTTGCCGTCCCGTGCCGGTTGCGGCCGGGACGCCACCCGCCGCCGCAGCCCGGGCAGGGCCCGGTCCCACAGGTCCTGTTCGGCCTCCGTGAGCAACCGGCCGGCGTGCAGGGTCAACGCCGCGGTGCCGGGCTCCACGGGCACCCCGGCCAGGACCTCCGCCAGGTGCCCCACCTCGGCGGGACCGGCCTCGGGAGCCTCCGCGGCCAGGGCCGCACGCAGCTCTGCGGGCGTCCACGTGTAGGTCGCCCCCTCCACGGGGTGGCCGTCCACCACGGTGTCCGCGTCCAGGCTGGCGGCGAACGCCCCGGAGGCGGTGGTCATCTGCTCCGCGAGCCAGGACGCCGTGCCCAGGGCGAGGCGGCGGGCGAGGGCCGGATGGCGCGGGTCCAGCGGCGCCAGGTGGTCCAGGTGGTCCCCGAGCACCGCCCAGCGGGCGTACCAGCGCAGCAGTTGGGCGTTGTCGTAGAGCATCTTCTCGAAGTGGGGCAGCGCCCAGGTCTGGTCCGTGGCGTAGCGGGCGAATCCCCCGGAGACCGGGTCCGCCAGGGACGAGGTGCCCATCACGGCCAGGGTGCGTGCGGTCAGGGCCCACGCCTGCGCCCGGGCGGGTCGGGGTCCCGTGGCGGCCGCCTGCAGCAGGAAACCCAGGGCGGGACTGGGCGGGAACTTGGGCGCCCCGGGGCCGAAACCGCCGTGCCCGGCGTCCTCCAGGCGTGCCAGCTGCGCGATCGCCTCGCTGACGGCACCGGAGAACGGTTCCGGTCCGGCGTCGGTCTCCGCCGGGGCCTGCTCCGCCCCGACCACGACGGCGGCCAGCGCCGTGGACTGCCGGCCCACCCCGGCGGCCAGGGCGGCCGCCGCCTGCTCGACCTCACCCCGGCGGTGCGTCCAGGCGGCGTGCACCGCGTCCAGGACCTGGCGGAAGGACGGCGTACGCCCTCCCCCGCCGTGGTGGCGGGGCGTGGGCGGATAGTAGGTGCCCGCGTGGAAGGGGCGCCCGTCCGGGGTGGTGAACACGCTCATCGGCCAGCCGCCCTGACCGGTCAGCAGCTGGGTCGCGGTCATGTACGCCTCGTCCACGTCCGGGTGTTCCTCCCGGTCCACCTTGACCGCCACGAAGCGGGCGTTCAGCTCACGGGCGGTGTCCTCGTCCTCGAAGGACTCGTGCGCCATGACGTGGCACCAGTGGCAGGCCGCGTAGCCGACCGAGACGAAGACCGGGACGTCCCGGCGGGCGGCCTCGGCGAAGGCCGCGGGCCCCCAGGGCCGCCAGTCCACCGGGTTGCCGGCGTGCTGGAGCAGGTAGGGGCTGGTCGCATCGGCGAGCTGGTTGGCCATGGCCCCACGGTAGGGCGGGCGATCCCCGTCCCTCCAGCCTGCCCCGACGCTCCGTGGCCGCTCAGTCCCGGCCGGAGTCCGGTGCCTTCGGTTCCGGCGCCGGGCCGTCGAGGTATCCGGGATACTTCTTCTGCAACCGGGCCCGCTGGATGTCGATGTCGGAGCCGGAGCGCCGGTCGACGTCGAGGTCCTCCTCCGGGTGGCGCACGTCCTCCGGGAGGTAGCCCTGGTAGCGGTTCACGAGCATGTCCTCGGCCTGGCCGGAACGGTACTGCACCCGGCGGATGGAGCGGACCATGAGCCGGATGACCACGATGGCCATGGCCACCATCAGCGCCGTGAACAGGAAGCCCTCGATGCCCGGGGTGACCTCGGTCTGGTCCAGCCCCGGCTTCAGGGTCGGTTCGGGCACGCCCGGCATCGGCTGTCCGACGGCCGTATCACCGTCACCCGGGACGGCGGAGGCGGACAGGAGAAGGGGCGGGAAGGCGATCACGGTCGACCATTCTACCGGTGGCCGCCCGCCCCCGGCCGACGGCGGGGACCGGCCTCAGCGCAGGCCGGTGAACAGGTCGGTCTCCGGCAGGGTGGTCTCCACCCGGGAGTCGATCAGGACGTAGTCCTCCCACGGCCAGGTCCGGCGCAGCAGGGAATTGGGAGCGGCGAAGAAGTGACCGGTCGGGTCCACCTGGGTCCGGTGCGCCCGCAGGGCGGCATCGCGCCGCTCGAGGTAGTCGGCCACGTCGATCTGCGTGGTGACCCGGTGGTCGGTGATGCGGAACCGGGCCGGACCGGACTGCGCCTCCTGCTCCTCGGCAGCGGCCGCCTCACGCTCGTCCCGCTCCTCCGCCAGCAGCTTCTCGTACCACGCCATCCGCTCCGTGAACGGGGACTCCTCGCCCGCGGCCAGGTAGGCCTCGTGCAGGGCCCGGTACTTGTCCGGGTTGAACGCGCGGTCGTAGTAGAGCTTGGACGGGGTCCACGGCTCGCCCAGCCCGGGAAACCGCTCCGGGTCGCCCGCGGCCCGGTAGGCCTCCACCGTGATCTCGTGGGACTTGATGTGGTCCGGGTGCGGGTAGCCGCCGATCTCGTCGTAGCTGATCAGCACGTGGGGCCGGAACTCCCGGATCACGCGCACCAGCGGCGCCGTGGCCCGGTCCAGGGGGACGGTGGCGAAACAGCCGAAGGGCAACGGCGGCAGCGGGTCACCCTCGGGCAGCCCGGAGTCCATGAACCCGAGCCACCGGTGCTCGATCCCCAGGGCCGCGCCGGCCTCGTCCATCTCGGCACGGCGCACCCCGGTGATGTCGCGGTCCAGTCGCACGGTGTCCCCGTAGGCGGGGTTCAGCAGGTCCCCCCGCTCGCCGCCGGTGCAGGTCACCACCATGACCTCCGCCCCGGCCTCCTCGTAGGCGGCCATCATCGCGGCGCCCTTCGACGACTCGTCGTCCGGGTGGGCGTGGACCGCCATCAGGCGCAGGCCGTGGGAGGCCGGGACGCCGCGGGCCTCGGGACCGGCGTGCGAGGCCTCGGCCTCGACCGTTCCGTAGTCGGCCTGGCCCACCGGGACGCCGAACTCCGGCGCGCCGGTACCGTCCGGGTCGATCAGGGAAGAACTGCTCACGTGGCCTCGGCTGCTTTCCCGCCCCGTCCCACACCCGGCGGGCGTGCTGAGGCGGCATGATCGGGGACCTGCACGGTCCGGTGGACGTCGGTGGAGCCTCGGGTCGCCGGGATACCATGGAGCGATATGGATCCCTCACCCCAGGCCTCGGCGGACCAAGCGCCGAGGGACAGCCTAGCGAACCGGTATGGGCGCTCCCAGCGCACCGGCCCGACCTTCTGGACCCGTTGGGGCCGCTGGGTCGCGGCGGCGGCACTGGTCCTCGCGGTCGGCGTGGTGGCCTGGCTCACCGTCTCGGCCACCAGCCGGACCCTGGACTGGAAGGACGTGGGGTTCGAGATCTCCTCCCCCACCCGGGCCTCGGTGACCTTCCAGCTCACCAAGGACCCCGAGGACACCGTGGAGTGCGCCGTCCAGGTCCTGTCGGAGCAGTACGCGGTGGTGGGATGGCGCACCGTGGTGATCGGGCCCGAGGACGAGACCGGCAGCGGCCTGCCCTCGGACCGGACCCGGTACTACGACGTCACCCTGCGCACCGACGAGCTCGGCGTCAACGGCGGGGTCAACTCCTGCTGGATCGGCGAGCCCTGAGCCGCGCGTCCGGAGCGACCGGACTCCGTGACGAACTGAGACGCTGATCACGACGGGCGTGACGGATGTGAAGCAGATCCGTTAGAGTGGACCGCATTGGTTCTCGACCCCGCCTGACGGGGCCCGTACGGATTCCGGTCCGTGAAGGCTCCTCCGGCGGGGTTCTTGCATGGATGCCACCCGGGCTGCACTCGCAGCACAGCGCCATGCACCGGAAGCACTGTGCGGTCCCGGTCGTCCCGGCCCGTCCGCCCAGTCGACCGACCCGAAGGAGAAGACGCGTCCATGAGCAACACCGACAGCGCTCCCTGGCTGACCCAGGAGGCCTACGACCGCCTGAAGCAGGAGCTGGACCATATCTCCGGTCCCGGCCGCCAGGAGATCATCGACCGCATCGAGCAGGCCCGCGAGGAGGGTGACCTCAAGGAGAACGGGGGCTACCACGCCGCCCGCGAGGAGCAGTCCAAGAACGAGGGCCGCATCCAGGAGCTCAAGTACCTCCTCGAGACCGCGGTGATCGGCGCCGCCCCGGCCGACAACGGCGTGGTGGAGCCCGGCATGGTCGTCGAGGCGAAGATCGCCGGCGACGTGGAGACCTTCCTGTTCGGCAACCGCGAGATCGCCGATGACAAGGACTCGATCACCGTCTACTCCGAGCGTTCCCCCCTCGGTGAGGCCATCCAGGGCGCCAAGGTGGGCGACTCGCTCTCCTACTCGGCCCCGAACGGCAGGGACATCACCGTGGAGATCGTCTCCGCGAAGCCCTACCAGGGCTGAGCCACCCCGAGACGGCCCCGGCCGGGCCCTGCCCAGGGCCCGGGGCACGGACGG
>NZ_CALMQR010000049.1:0-45691 GCF_937871995.1 uncultured Citricoccus sp.
TCGCATCGACCTCGACGACCAGGTTGGGCGACGCGCGCAGTTCGGCGCTCAGGGCAGACGGGACGACCGGCCGGAGCTTGACCACCGAGTCGTCGCGGTCCCGGACCCGACGGGCCCGCACGACCACCCCGGCGGCGTCGAGGCGCAGATCCGGGGTGTCGAAGAAGAAGACCTGGCGGATCTGCGCGTCGAGCGGGTCCACACCGAGGGCGGCGGCCGCGGAACGGTACGACCGCTCGGGCACGGTCAGCTTCAGCTCGACGCTGTCGGACTCCCGCGCCAATTGCAGTACCTTGACGAGGTCGTCGCTGAGCAGGCGGGGTGCTGGTGTCGTCATGTCGGCTCCTTCGGGCTGGCACCCGGCCGCAGGCCGGCCCGCGGGGAGGCGGGGACCCCCGGCCACGGGATGGTCGAGACCATCCAACGCCCCCCGGGCCCGCCCGGGCATCACCCCAGGGGGGTGAACATGACAGGTAGGGTCACACCCACCGCGCCAGGCGCGGATACACCCTGCGGGCGTTGCCCTCCTGGATCCGCGCCAGGGTCTGCGCGTCCAGGCCCGCGGCCTCGACGTAGCGTCGCGTGTCGTCGAAGTAGTGCCCGGTGCACGGATCGATGTCCCGCACGGCCCCGACCGTCTCCGAGGCGAACAGCACGTTCTCGGCGGGCACCACCTCCAGCAGCAGGTCGATGCCGGCCTGGTGGTACACGCACGTGTCGAAGTAGACGTTCCCCAGCAGGTGCTCCGAGAGCTCCGGCTTGCCCAACGCCATCGCCAGCCCACGGAACCGCCCCCAGTGGAACGGCACGGCGCCGCCGCCGTGCGGGATCACCAGGCGCAGCCCGGGGAACCGGGAGAACAAGTCGCCCTGGATCAGCTGCATGACCGCCGTGGTGTCGGCGTTGAGGTAGTGCGCGCCGGTGGTGTGGAAGGCGGGGTTCACGGACGTGGAGACGTGCACCATCGCCGGCACGTCCAGCTCGATCATCCGCTCGTAGACGGGGAACCAGTACTCGTCGGTCAACGGCGGTGAGGTCCAGTGCCCACCGGAGGGGTCCGGGTTGAGGTTGACCGCCACGGCGCCGAGGTCCTCGACGGCTCGGGTCATCTCGTCCAGGACCGTCTCCGTGGGCACTCCGGGAGACTGCGGGAGCATGGCCGCGGGCGCGAAGCGACCGGGGAAGAGCCGTGCCACCCGGGCGCACAGGTCGTTGCAGATGCGCGCCCACGCCCGGGAGGTCTCGACGTCCCCCACGTGATGGGCCATGAAGGACGCGCGCGGGGAGAAGACGGTGAGGTCGATACCGCGCTCGTCCATGAGCCGCAGCTGGTTCTTCTCGATGGTCTCGCGGATCTCGTCATCGGAGATCACCGGTCCCGCCGGGTCCGGTTCCGGACCCCCGGACAGCGCGGCGACCTGCTGGTCACGCCAGTGCTGCAGCGGTGCGGGCGCCGTGGTGTAGTGCCCGTGGACGTCGATGATCATCAGTGGGCCCGTCCTTCCAGGGCGGCGCGGTCGATCTCCTCCTGGTTCGCCACGAAGGGTGTTCCGTGGGTGTGGAAGGTGGCCACGGTCTTCATGCCCCAGGCCTGGCCCTTGGCGCGTTCGGCCTCGGACCACTCCACGACCGGCCAGTCGGGGTCCAGGATGAGGCGGGCCTGGGCGTTGGCGAACTCGATGCGGTTGCCGCCCGGTTCCCACACGTAGAGGAAGAAGGTCTGGTTGATGGCGTGCTTGTAGGGTCCGTACTCGATGTAGATGCCGTTCTCGAGGCAGATGTCCGCTGCCTTGAGGATGTCCTCGCGGCTGTCCGGGGCGAAGGCGAAGTGGTGGAAGCGGCCCCGCTCACCGGTCCAGTCGGCGGAGTACACGACGTCATAGGACTTCTGGTGGAAGCGGAACCACCGGGCCCCGTAGCCGCCGTCGTCCAGTGCCACGCGCTCGGACTCGCGGGACATCATCACGTCACTCCAGAACTCCCCGCAGGCGGTGACGTCGCTGGCGAGGTAGTTGATGTGGTCCAGACGGCGGACGTTGATGCCACGGCCGGGGTAGGCGGCGGCCTGGTTCTTCAGCGCCGGGCGGTCCTCGTCGTCCGGCACGTAGTGCTCGGTCGCGTAGTACAGGGCCATCAGGTGCCCGTCGGGGTCCTCGAACTCGTAGGAGGGGCCCACGCCCACCTCCGGGTCGCGCCAGCCGTGGCCCAGTCCGGCCTTCTCGATCGCGGCCACGCGCCGCTGCAGGGCGTCCTCGCTGGTCGTACGGTAGAGCGTGCGTCCCACGCCGTTGGTGTCCGAGGCCGTCAGCTTGAGAGAGTACCGCTGGTATTCGTCCCAGCAGCGCAGGTAGGCCGAGTCACCGATGCGCTCGACCTCGCGCATCGCCAGAAGGTCGCGGAAGAAGTGGAGGCTCTCCTCGAATTTCGGGGTGAAGAGCTCGACGGCGCCCATGTGGGCCAGGTCGAAGTTCTCGGGATGTGCCATGGTGGGGTCCTTTCAGAGGCGGGGCCGGGGGAAGACCCGGCCGTCGAAGATCTTGCGGGCAGTCCGGACGGAGGTGCTGGTGGCGCGCCACGTCCCCTCGTCGTCCCGGATCACGCTGACCTGCGCGGGGAACACGCCGGAGGGGTGCTCGATGAGGTCCGGGCCGTCGTCGGGAATTTCGGCCAGCTCGGCACCGACGGCACCGGGCAGGCGGACTCCGGCGGCCACGGACGCGGCCATCAGCACGCCGATGGCCGCATGGACCCGGTGCGGGATGAAGGCCCGGGTGGAGATGGCCCCGCCGGCGCGGGGGGCGGAGAGCAGGAACATCTTCGGGACGGTCTGCTCGGTCACGTCCCCCAGCCCCATGAGCGGTCCCGCCTGCCGGCGGATGCCCTCGAGGGTCTCGGCCAGCTCGGGACGGGACTCGAGGTCCTCGGGACTCTCCTCGCCGGTGACACCGAACTCCGAGGCGCGGAGCAGCACGACCGGCATGCCGTTGGAGACCAGGGTGACCTCGTGGCCGTCGATCGTGTCGGTGACGTTGCCGGTGGGCAGGAGCGAGCGCTCCGGCCCCGCCCCGACGTCCAGGCGGATCCCGCCGGCGGTGCCGGGCACGCCGTCGATGCCCACGTCGCCGTCGTAGTCGACCCGGCCGTCCGGGGTCGCGAACGTCGCGGTCGCGACATCGTCCGTGTTGAGCATGCGGACCCGGAGCGAGGTCGTGGACGCCTCGGCGTCGACGAGGCCTCGTTCGACCGCGAACGGGCCGACGCCGGCCAGCAGGTTCCCGCAGGTCTGCGTGGTGCCGACGACCGCCTCGTCCACGCCCAGCTGGAGGAACAGGTAGTCGACGTCGATGCCGGCCATCTCCGAGCGGGAGACGATCGCGGCCTTGCTCGTCAGCGGGTGCGCCCCGCCGATCCCGTCGACCTGGCGGGGGTCCGGGGTGCCCATGATCCGCAGCAGCAGTGCATCACGCTCACGCGGGTCGTCCGGCAGGTCCTCGGCGAGGAAGAAGGCGCCCTTGCTGGTGCCGCCGCGGATCAGCATGCACGGGACGCCGTCGAGGACGGGATCACCGGCCACGGCGGTACTCGGCCTGCGTGGTGTACTCGACGCCGAGCTCGGATAGGAGGGAACGCAGTCCCTTGCGGTCCAGGCTCAGTTCGGTGCCGGCGGCGTAGGCCGCACGGTCGGCCTCCTCCTTGGCCGCACGCGCCTCGGCGGCGGTGAGGGCCTCGGCGGCGCGGTCCTGCGGGACCACGACGACGCCGTCGTCGTCCGCGATGACGACATCGCCGGGCTCGACCCGCACCCCCTCGACGATGACCGGCACGTTCACCGACCCTCCCGTGGCCTTGACGGTGCCCTGCGAGAACACCGCTGCGGCCCAGACGGGGAAGTCCATGTCCCGCAGGTCCTGGGTGTCCCGGACGCCGGTCGTGGTGACGAGGCCGCGCACGCCGCGGGCCTTGAGCGCCGTGGCGAAGAGGTCACCGAAGGCACCGTCGACCGAGGGCGAGGTGGTGGTGACCACCAGGACGTCACCGGGCCGCACCTGCTCGACGGCCGCGTGGATCATGAGGTTGTCACCGGGCTGGCCGACGACGGTCACGGCGGTTCCCGCGATGCGCACGCCCTGCTGGATCGGCCGCAGCGACGGCCCCGCCAGGCCGGTGCGGCCCATCGCCTCATGGACGGTGGCCACCCCGTGCCGGGCCAGGGCGTCGACCACTGCCCCCTCCGCGCGCGAGATGTCCGTGACGACGACGCCACCCATGTCTCCCCCTGTGTGTCGACTGGTCTAGAGCACCATTCGGCCTGCTGGCCGGCCTCTTTCCGCTGGAGCGGCGGCACGGCGCCCAGACCCATTAGGTCATGCGCCGGACCACATTGTCAACAATCTTTCAAACAATATTCAGACGACGGGGCACCCGGAGGGCGGGGAGGCACCAACGCATCCTCCCGCCCCCCACAAGGTCCCCCATCCTCGGCCGGCACGATCCGGCTACCCCTGGCAGTCGAAGCTGTCCGCGGACTCGGAGTCCCCGGCGGCGTAGGTCGCCACGGCCGGGTAGGCGCACAACGGCCGGGAGCGGTCCGTGGACCAGTCCGCCGGCAACTGGGTGTTCGCCGGGTTCACCCAGGCCTCCAGGCGGTCCGGTCGATCACCTTCCTCCACCCAGTCGACCAGGGCCGCCAGCGAGTCGTGCCGGTCGGTGGCCGGCCCGCCCTGGGTATGGCCCATGCCGGGCACCTGGAAGTACTGGACGAAGTCCGAGGCGTCCCCGCCGTGATGCTCGTCCAGGCCCCGGTACCAGGCCGTGGTGTCCTCCATCGAGAACACCCCGTCCGAGGCGCCGTGGAGGACCATCATCTTCCCGCCGCTCTGCTGCAGGTCCTCGAAGTCCAGGTCGGTCGGCGTCATGAACTCCATGGCGCTCTCCGCATAGGCCCCCTCGGTGGCGTGGATCCGCTCGTTGGCGTCATCGATGTCCAGGTCCAGGACGAAGTCCCGCAGCGCGTTCAGGGCGGGGGCGTAGGGCAGGGTGGAGAAGATGTACCCCACCGCCACGGAGTCCCGGGAGATCGGGGAGGTGAACTTCCAGTCGGCCCAGCCGGTCTGCACCAACCCCGGGTCGTAGGGGAAGGAGGAGTAGATGTCCTCTCCCCCGCTGGTGGTGGCCCCGGCGAAGACCTCGGTCACGACGGCCTTCTGCTCCGCGCTCAAGCACGTGCCGTCACAGTCGGTCTCACAGGTGGGCACGTGCTCGGCGACCGAGAAGGACTCCTGGCAGTCGTCGCTGGACTGGACCAGGCCGTCGTCGAGGCCGTCCAGGCCGTCACACTGGGCGAGGATGGCCTCGGCCACCACCTGCCGCTCGGCGACCGTCAACGCCGAGGACAGGTCCTCGGAGGTGGCGACCGTGTTCCACCGCTGAGCACCCCAGAGCTGGGCGACGGCGGCCTGGGGCAGGTTGAAGCCCGGGGCCACAGCCAGGAAGCCGTCGTACTCGTCCGTGTACCGGGAGGCGGCGACCATGGTGTGCCGGCCGCCGTTGGACGATCCGGCGACGTAGGAGTGGTGCGGCGCAGTGCCGTAGGCCTCGGTCACGAGCGCCTTGGCCATGGGGGTCAGCGTGCCGACGGCCTGGTAGCCGTAGTCCAGCCTCGCCTGCGGGTCGAGGCCGAAGGTCGGGTTCTGCGCGCCGGTGTGGCCGGCGTCGGAACTGAGGACCGCCATGCCCATCTGCAGGCCGCTGTCGCTGCCGCCGGCGCGGCCGTACGCCGTCGCCACGGACCCGTCCAGGCCGCCGTTGCCCTGGTAGAGGAACCGGCCGCTCCAGTGCATGGGCAGGCGCATCTCGAAGCCGATCGCGTAGGTCTCACCGTCGACCTCGCTGACCCGCTCGTTCATCCGCCCGGTGACGAGGCAGTGCTTGCCGATGCGCTCCCCCCGGTGGGTGAGTACACCGGGCTGGACGATCTCCGCCGAGGTGATCTGCGTGGAGGCGAAGTCGAACTCCGCAAGCGCCTCACACGTCGGCCTGGTCAGCGGAGGGGCCGACCGCTAGGGTGAGCTCGCGACCGACGGCCGCTCCTGCTGGCCGGGAATCCCCGCACCCGCGGCCGGCACCACGGCGGAGCCGAGGAGCAACCCGGTCGCGGCCAGGACGCCAAGGGCGGCCCGGAGGGCCCGCCGGGTACCCGCACCGGACCCGTCGGGCGGGAGCGTCGTCGATCGCTGCGATGGTCGCCTGAAGTAATGCATATCACCCTCCGTGCCCGCCGGGCCCGCGATCACCCCGATCGCCTGGAAGGCCCTGTTCACGGGGCCGGCGGATCGCGGCCCGTGAACTGGATCCTAAGATTAATTGTTGCGAACAACAACGATTGAGCTGCGAAAACCGAGTCCACCATGACCACCACACGCCGCGCCGCCCCCGCACTGGGCACCACCCACGGCGAACAGCAAGGGTGCCCGTCCCACGAGAGGACGGGCACCCTTGGCACCACACGGAGTGGTCGTCAGAGACTCGGCAGCGGCAGTGCCCCCGCCGGTCACATGTCCGCCAGCAGCCCCACCGGGTTCTCGAAGCAGTCGGCCACGAACCGGAGGAAGCCGCCGGCCTCTCCCCCGTCGCAGACGCGGTGGTCGAACACCAGGGACAGCTGCATCACCTTGCGCACGGCCAGCTGGCCGTCCACGACCCACGGCCGGTCGATGATCCGCCCCATCCCGAGGATCGCGACCTCGGGATAATTGATGATCGCCGCGGAACCGTCCGTGCCGAAGATGCCGTAGTTGTTGATGGTGAACGTCCCGCCGGACAGTTCCTGCGGCGTGCCCCTGCCGGAGCGGGCCAGTTCGGTCACCCGGCGCAGCTCGGCCTGCAACTGCCGTGCGCTCATGCGGTGGGCGCCGCGGATGGAGGGCACCACGAGCCCGCGGTCGGACTGCACCGCGACGCCGAGGTTGATCCCGTCGAAGGACACGATCCGGTGCCCGCCCTCGCCGTCCTCCTCGAACCGCCGGGCCAGCGCCGGGTACTTGGCCAGACCCGCGAGCGCGAACCGGGAGGCGAACGCCAGCACGCCGGGGACCTGCTCGTCCCCGTGCGCCTTCATCGCGGCGCGCAGGTCCATCAGCGGGGTGACGTCCACGTCCACCCACACGGTCGCCTCGGGGATCTCCCGGCGCGAGCGGGACATCGCCGCCGCGGTCGCCTTGCGCACCCCGGACACCTTCTCGACGCCGGACACGCCCAGTCCCGTGCGTGCGTCCAGCTCGGCGGCCGGGGCCGCGGCACCGACCGGCACCTCCGGTCCGGCGGACGCCGTCATCGCGGCCTCACCGGTCGGCGGTGCGGCGGGAACGCCCTCGCTCGCCGGGGCGGTCCCGACGGCGGCCATCACGTCCGCGCGCATCACCAGTCCACCGGGGCCCGAACCGCGCACGGCGGACAGGTCCACCGCATGGTCGCGGGCCAGCTTCCGCACCAGCGGGTTGACCACGCGCGGGGCGTGGCGCTGGCCGTCGTCGTGGCGCCCTGCCGGGGCAACCGGTGCACTTGCCCCTCGCTCACCGGCAGGGGCCTGTTCTGCGGCCTGGGCGAACACGGCGTGCGTGGACGGCCCGTCCTCCCTCGCGCCGGCCGGGCCCTGGGTCGCGCGTCCGGCGGTGGCGGTCGCCGGCCCGCCGCCCGTTCCCTTCCGGCGCCGGGTCCGGCCCCTGGCCGCACCCCCGGGGGTGCCGTACCCGATCAGCACGTTGCCGGAGCCGCCATCGTCCTCGGCATCGGGGCCGCCCTCATCCGCGGCGACCACGCCGGCCTCGGCCGCCGCCTCCGGGTGCGCACCGGCCCGCTCCTCCTCGGTGTAGGACTGGGCTCCCTCCACGGGGACGGTCCCGGCCCAGTCGGCGTCAGTCGGGGCGGCCGCCGATCCGGCGGATCCGGGACCGGTGGCAGGAGCGCCCGGCCCGGTCCCGTCCTCCACGGACACCAGGGGTCTGCCCACGTCCAGCGTGGTGCCGGCCTCGGCGTGCAGCGTGGTGACGATGCCGCCGAAGGGGCTGGGCACCTCCACGAGCGACTTGGCCGTCTCCACCTCGACGATCGGCTGGTCCACGGCCACCCGGTCCCCGGCGGAGACGAGCCAGCGGATGATGTCGGCCTCGGTCAGGCCCTCTCCCAGGTCCGGGAGCAGGAACGTGCGGACAGTCATCTCAGTCCTCCCATTGCAGGTCGTCGACGGCGTCGAGGATGCGGTCCACCCCGGGCAGGAAGTGGTGCTCCAGCTTCGGCGCCGGGTAGGGGATGTCGAAGCCGGTCACCCGCAGGACGGGTGCGGCCAGTGAGTGGAAGCAGCGCTCCTGGACCCGGGCGGCGATCTCGGAGGCCACGGACGCGAAGCCGGACTCCTCGGAGATCACGATCGCCCGTCCGGTCCTGCGGACGGACTCGGACACGGTGGCGTCGTCGAACGGCACGATCGTGCGCACGTCCACCACCTCGAGCGAGCGCCCCTCCTCCGCCGCCGCGGCGGCCGCGGCCAGGGCGGTGGGCACGGAGGGACCGTAGGCGATCAGCGTGGCGTCGGTACCGGTGCGCGCGACGGCGGCCCCGCCGGACTCCACGGCCGCCCGCGGACCGGCGACGTCCGCGGCCCCGGACTCGTACTGCTCGCGCAGCGCGTCCAGGTCCACCCGGTCCTTGGAGAAGTACAGCTTCTTGGGCTCCATGAAGACGATCGGGTCATCGGAGTCGATGGCCGCGCGCAGCAGCAGGTAGGCGTCGGTCACGGTGGCCGGGGTGACGACCTTCAGCCCCGGGGTGTGCGCGTAGTACGCCTCGGAGGAGTCGCAGTGGTGCTCCACGCCGCCGATGCCCCCGGCGTACGGGATGCGGATGACGATCGGCATGGGCAGGGCCCCGCGGGTGCGGTTGGACATCTTGGCGATGTGCGAGGCGATCTGTTCGAACGCCGGGTAGGCGAAGGCGTCGAACTGCATCTCGATGACCGGGCGCATCCCGTTGATCGCCATCCCCACGCTCATCCCGGCGATCCCGGACTCGGCCAGCGGGGTGTCGAAGCAGCGGTCCGCGCCGAACCGGGCGGCCAGCCCGTCGGTGATGCGGAAGACCCCGCCGAGGGTGCCCACGTCCTCCCCGAAGACCACGACGCCGGCATCGGCCGACAGCGCATCGGCCAGGGCCGCGTTGAGGGCCTTGGCCATCGTGACCGGCCCGGCCGGGACCGGGGCGGCCGGGGACTCCGGCCGGGGCTGCGGGACGCCGGCGCCACCGGCCCGGGTGGTGGACTCCCGGGCGGCGTCCACGGCGACCGTGATCTCGCCGGTGTCCGGTCCGGTCTGGGCGCTGCCGGGCCGGGGGCCGGCGTCGGTGTTCTGGGTGGTGCTCATGATGCCTCCTCGCGGGAGAGTTCCTCGGCCAGCATCGCGGACTGCTCGGCCAGCTGGGGAGTGGGGACGGAATAGACGTGGGCGAACAGGTCCTGGGGGTCCGGGGTGCTCTCGCGGTTCATGCCCTCGCGCAGGGCGGTGGCGATGTCCTCGGCCTCCTGCTCGTAGCGGGACTGCAGCTCCTCGGTGAGCAGCCCGCGGTCGGTGAGGTAGGTGCGCATCCGCTTCACCGGATCCTTCGCCAGCCACTCCTGGACCTCGGCGTCCTCGCGGTAGCGGGTGGCGTCGTCGGCGTTGGTGTGCGCCTGGATCCGGTAGGTGTGGGCCTCCACCAGCAGCGGCCCGGCGCCGCCGCGGACCAGCCGGACACCGCGTTCGAGCACGGCCAGCAGGGCCACGAGGTCGTTGCCGTCCACCCGCTCGCCGGCCATGCCGTAACCCACCGCCTTGTGGGCCAGTGACGGGGCGACGGTCTGGCGGGCCAGCGGCACCGAGATGGCGTACTGGTTGTTCTGCACGAAGAAGATCACCGGCAGGTGGAAGACCGCGGCGAAGTTCAGCGCCTCGTGGAAGTCGCCCTCACTCGTGGCGCCATCCCCGCACAGGGCCACGACCACGGTGTCCTCCCCGCGCAACCGCGCGGCGTGCGCCACCCCGACGGCATGCAGCAGCTGGGTGGTCAGCGGCGTTGACTGGATGCCGACCTTGTGCTGCCGCGGGTCGAAGCCGCCGTGCCAGTCCCCGCGGAAGATCGTCATGGCCTCCACCGGGTCCACGCCGCGGGAGATCACGGCCACGGTGTCCCGGTAGGTGGGGAACAGCCAGTCCCCCTCCCCCAGGCAGGCGGCGGCGGCCACCTGGCAGGCCTCCTGGCCGTGGCTGGAGGGGTAGACCGCCATCCGGCCCTGGCGCACGAGCGCGGAGTTCTGGTCATTGATGCGCCGGCCGGCCACGAGGCGACGGTAGGCCTCGAGCAGGTCCTCATCGGCGGGGACCGGATAGTCATGGCCCGGCTCGGCGCCCTGCTCCTCGGTGGACAGGACCGTGCCGTCCTGGTCCACGATCCGGATCAGGTGGCGGGCCGGGAGCATGTAGTCCTCCGGCGTGATGCCGAAGCTGCGGGCAGCCTCGGCGATGTCGGTGCGGACGTCGTCGCTCATCGTTCCTCCTGGACGTTTCCCCGCCGGCGGGAGGCACATGCCTGTGCCCCAGCTCACGGCGGTAGTCACTTTGTACCCACCAGTGTGGAGGGAGTCGATGCTTCGTCGCCGCAATCCCGGCTGATCGTGGACAGATTGTCCAGACATGCATACTCTGGTGGATGCTTCGGGCTGCCGCCCGGGGTCCACGGAGCCGACGCTCCACGCTGACCGAGGAGGGACGATGGACAAGGTGCCAGCCCGGATCGACTCCGTGGACGAGCGCATCCTGGCCGAGCTGACGCGGGACGGCCGCCAGTCCGTGACCGCGCTCGCCCAGAAGGTCCACATCTCCCGAGCGCACGCCTACGCCCGGATCAACCGGCTGCAGGAGGAGGGCGTCATCACGCGCTACAGCGCCGTGGTGGACCCCGTCCGGGCCGGACTGCGCTCCTCCGCCTACGTCACGCTCAAGCTGCGCCAGCACGGCTGGCGGGAGGTGAAGGAGGCACTGTCCCGGATCCCGGAGGTGCACCACGTCAGCCTGGTCGGAGGCAACTTCGACGTCCTGCTGCTGGTCCGCGCGCGGGACAACCTGGACCTGCGCCGCGTGGTCTTCGACAACATCCAGCCGCTGCCGGCCGTGCTGGACACCACGACCTTCGTGATCTTCGAGGACATGGACACCCGCTGACCCTCAGTACCCTGTCCCCTGTATCACAGACCCGGGTGAAGTTGGCGACAAAACCCCGGGCCACCGCCGGAACAGACTGTTTGCAACTGTAATCTCGGGGTATGAAGTCGCCCGAAGCCCCTCGCCCGTCAGCAGCCCGGCGCGCCCCCCGGCGCGGCCGCCTGTCCATCAGCACCGCCCCTCCCGGGGCGCTGGGCGAGGACATCCTGCTGGCACGGCACGGAGACCGGATCGACCACTTCCGTCAGGACACCGACGGCGACCTGACCGTCGCGGTCCTGGACGACGGTGGCACGGACACCGCCCCCAACCGTCTCCACGGCGGCGCCGTGCACCTCAGCCCCGCGGACCGCACCCGGTTGCGCCTGGCCGAGCTGTCCTCGGACCGGCACGCGGCGACCCGGCGGGAGTTCAGGCTCCTGGCCAGGATCTCGATCGCGTGGCTCATCCTCTCCGTCGCCGCCTTCGCCCTCATGATGTGGGGCATGACCACGGTCCTGGAACCCGCCGACCTGGAGCTGATGATGTCCGGGTCCCTGGGGAGCACGCACGGACCCGCCGCCCCGTGACCCGGTCTCGGCTCGGGCCCTCCTGCCGTCGGCCGGGCCGGCCCCCGCTGGTGCCCGCCCCCGGTGTCACCGGCCGCGGGGAGCGTCCGGATCCGGTCCCGACTGGCGCCGGTAGTGCACCACGAGTTCCTTCGTCCTGACGATGCGCAGCGCCGTCACGAGGAGGATGCCGCCGAGCATGTTGAACACCGCGGTGTAGCCGAACCACCCCAGCCACTGCAGGACGGTGATGTCCGCCCCGGACTGCATGGCGCCGAAGATGAACATCGAGTCCAGGATCGAGTGGAAGAGCTGGAGCCCCGCCAGGAGGAAGCCACCGCCGATCGCCGCGACCACCCGGACCGCATCCGACGTGGTGCCCTTCTGCATCCGGGTCATCAGGGTGATCGTGCTGCCGCCGAGCAGGGCGAGGCAGGCGGTCTGCAGGGAGAAGGGGGCGTCGACGAAGTGGTGGGCCGCCTCCGCGATGGTGGACCTCCACTCGGGGAAGGCCTGCATCACCAGCCACATGAACACCCAGCCGCCCACGAGGTTGCTCACCAGGGTCACCGACCACAGCCTGAGCAGTTTCCAGATGCTGGCCTGGCGGGTGACCAGGGCCATGATCGGGATGTGGAAGTCCTCGGTGAACAGCTCGCTGTGTGCCAGCAGCACGGCGATCAGCCCGACGCTGAAGGCCAGCCCGGCGAGGAGGTGGCTGTCCGTCTCGTGCAGGACGGCCAGGTAGGCCATCACGCCGACGCCGACCTCCATCCCGCCGAACAGGCCGGTGATGACCACGGCACGGAACGTGCGGTGCAGGCGCTCGGCGCCCTCCTCCATCGTGCTCTCGAACGCCTCCTGCAGGTGCTCCTCGATGGCGAACTCGTTCTCGCCGAGCTCCCTACGCCTGTCCTCGCTCATGCGCCCTCACAGACGTGTCGGTGGTCATGGTCGGCCCGTCGCGACTCTACTGACCTGCGACTCTACTGACCCGCGGCACCATGACACAGCCCCCGCCCCCGGCGGCGGGGACGGGGGCGGGGGCCTGGACGACCGGGGGACAGAAGGCCCGGCCCCCCACCGGGGACCGGGCCATCGTGCGCGGTACGGCTCGGCGCGTCAGCGCGGCAGGGACGTCCCGGAGACCCCGCGGAACTCCGGCTTGCGCTTCTGCTGGAAGGCGGCGAAGCCCTCGGCGTAGTCCTCCGTGCCGCACAGGTCGGCCTGCGCCCGGTTCTCGGTCGCCATGGAGTCCCACAGGCCCAGTCGCTCGTCGCGGATCTGCGCCACGAGTCCCTTGGAGGCCACGAAGGCCCCCGTGGCCCCGCCGGCGACCTTCGCCACGATCGCCCGGGTGTCCTCGAGCAGCGACTCCGCCGGCATGGCGCGGGAGAACAGCCCGGAGGAGACCGCCTCGGCCCCGCTGATCAGCTCGGCGGTGTAGATCAGGTCCAGGGTGCGGTGGGTGCCCAGGCGCTCGGTGAACAGCCAGTGGCCGCCGGAGTCCAGGGTGGCGCCGAGGTTGGCGAACGGCGAGCCGATCTTGGCGTTCTCGGCCACGTAGACCACGTCCGTGGCGATCGCCAGGCCCAGCCCCACGCCCAGGCAGGCGCCCTGGACGGCGGCGAAGGTGGGCGCCGGGAAGGCGCTCATGGACTGCAGCAGCGGGGTGACCTTGTCCCCCAGGTAGCCCATCACGTCGTCGTCCGCGGGGGTGACCGCGGAGATGTCCCGCCCCGCGCAGAACCCGCGCCCCTCGCCGCGCAGCAGCAGGGCCCGCACCTCACCGCGGGAGGCGGCGGCAGCGGCGTCGTCGTAGGCCGCGCCCAGTTCGGCGATCGCCTCCTCGTTGAGGGCGTTCATCTTCTCGGGGGCGTTCAGGACCACTTCGGCGATCCCGTCGGCGATGGTCAGGTCGATCATGCGTGCCTCCTGGGCGGTGGGTGCGGGTATCAGGGCGGTGACGCCGGGCACGGACGACGCCGGCCCCGCCGGGATCGCGGCGGGGACGGCGTTCGGTGTCAGGCGTCGAAGCTGAGGACCAGCTTGTCCGAGGTGGGATGGGACTGGCAGGTCAGGACGTAGCCCTTCTCGACCTCGTCGGTCTCGAGGGCGTAGTTCTCGTCCATGTCCACGGAACCCTCCACGACCTTGGCGCGGCACGTGCCGCAGACGCCGCCGGCGCACGCGAACGGGACGTCCGGGCGGACGCGCAGGGCCGCGTTGAGCACGGTCTCGCGCTGGCCCTTGGGGGACTTCACCTCGCCCTGGAGCCCGTCCAGGGTGAAGGTGATGTCGAAGTTGTCGCCGGCCTCGTCCACCACGACCGGACGGCCAATGTGACCCTCCGGGCGGCCCTTCGTGGGGTCACCGGTGGTGAACAGCTCGAAACGGACCTTGTCCGAGTCCACGCCGAGCCCGGCCAGTTCGTCCCGGACCATCTGGACCAGCTCGAACGGGCCGCACAGGAACCACTCGTCCACGGTCTCCGGGCGGATGACGGTGGACAGCAGGGTGGACAGCTTCTCGTTGTCGATCCGGCCGGACAGCAGCGGAGAGATCCGCTGCTCGCGGGTCAGCACGTGGTGCAGCGCGAACCGGGACGGGTAGCGGTCCTTCAGGTCTGCCAGCTCCTCGAGGAACATGACGTCCATGGCGGCCTTGTTCGAGTAGACCAGGTCGAAGCTGACCTTCTCGTTGGCCGCCAGCACGGTCCGGGCGATCGCGATCACCGGGGTGATGCCGGAACCGGCGGCGAACGCCACGAAGGTGTGCTCGGTGTCGGTGTCGATCGACTCCGGGTCGTTGAGCCCGGTCATCTTGTGCTTGGAGATGAAGGCCCCGGCCGGGCTCATCACGTCCATCGTGTCCCCGGCGGCGAGGTTCTCGTTCGCCCACGTGGAGAAGATGCCACCCAGGTCCCTCTTGATGGCCACCCGGACCTCGCCCGGCCTCGGCTCGGCGCAGATGGAGTAGCTGCGGCGCACCTCGTGCAGGGTGCCGTCGGCGTCCGGCAGCTCCTTGCGCAGGGCCACGTACTGGCCGGGGGCGTAGTCGTACTCGTCCGCCAGCTCCTCGGGGACCGCGAAGGTCACCTCCACGGCGTCGGCCGTCAGGCGCCGGACCCCGGCCACCTCGAGCTCGTGGAAGGCCGCACGACGGCGTGCGGGGGCGGAATCGGTTTCAGTTGCAGTCATGAGAGCACCTTGAAGTAGTCGAAGGGTTCCAGGCAGTCCTTGCAGGAGTACAGCGCCTTGCAGGCCGTGGACCCGAAGCGGGAGATTTCGCGGGTGTTCAGCGAGTGGCAGCGAGGACACTTCACTGCCATGCCGAGGGTCACCGTGCCACGGTGTCCCTTGCCGGTGGGCGGGGCGATGCCGTACTCCTGGAGCTTGGCCTTGCCCTCCTCCGTGATCCAGTCCGTGGACCATGCCGGGGAGAGCACCAGGTCCACCCGCACCCTGTCGTACCCCGCCGCCTGGAACTCGGTCTTGAGGTCCTGGCCGATCACGTCCATCGCCGGGCACCCCGAGTAGGTCGGGGTGATGGTCACGACGACGGTGCCGTCGCGGTCCGCGGTGACGTCGCGCAGGATCCCGAGGTCGGCGATGGTGAGCACCGGGATCTCGGGGTCGGTCACCTTCGAGGCGATCTCGTACAGCCGGCTGGTGCCGGCGGTGGGGGTGGGGATGGTGGTCATGGTGCTTCCTCCGTCTTCACGGTTCGGCGGTGATGCGGGGACGGGCAGCGGGTTACCAGGTCGCCCCGGGGTGCTTCCGCGCCAGGACCTGCATCTCCGCCAGGATGTAGCCCAGGTGCTCGGAGTGCTCGCCGCGACGGCCGTAGGCCATCGCGAACGGGACCTCGGGCACGGAGAGCTCCGCACGCCCGAGTATGTCGGTGAGCCGGGCGGTCCACTCCTCGCGCAGCGTGGACGGGCGCGGGGCGATGCCCTCGAGCTCGTCGTACAGCGGCTCGTCCTGGAACAGCTCGTCGACGTACGGCCACAGCTTCTCCAGCGCGCGGCGCATCCGGCGGGCCGATTCCTCGGTGCCCGAGCCCAGGCGCAGGGTCCACAGCTCGGCGTGCTCGAGGTGGTAGTCGACCTCCTTGAGCGCCTTGGCCGCGATGGCGGACAGGGTCCCGTCCGAGGACTCCAGCAGGCGGGTGTACACCATGTGCTGGTAGATGCTCAGGAACAGGGCCCGGACGATCGTCTCGGCGAAGTCGCCGTTCGGCTGCTCGACGAGGTGGACGGAGGTGAACTCCTCCTCCTCGCGCCAGTAGGCCAGGTCGTCCTCGGTCTTGTCCCACTTCTTGCCGGCGTAGGTCAGGAAGGAGCGGGCGTGGCCGAGCTGGTCCAGGGTGATGTTGCCGAGGGCGATGTCCTCTTCCAGCTCCGGGGCACGCGAGACCCAGTGGGCCATGCGCTGGGAGTAGATGAGCGCGTCATCGCCCAGCCGCAGGGCGTACTGGGCGATCGCCTCGGTCGCCGGGGCGGTGTCCTGCAGCGCGATGTCCTCGGGGCGCAGGGCGTTGCCCGGGGTGACGCGCGTGGCCGAGGCGGTGGCGTCGCCGAAGCTGTCCAGGCTGTGGTCCGTGGTCTGGCCGGAGGGAGCGCTCACAGGTGCTTCACCCCTTCGCTCTTGGTGTAGTACGTGGCGTGACGGTAGTCCTTGCCCTTGGGCGACTCGAACATGGCGTCCTTGGCGTCCGGATCCGAGGTCAGGATGTCCTCGGAGCGCACGACCCACAGGGACACGCCCTCGTTGCGGCGGGTGTAGAGGTCCCGGGCGTTGCGGACGGCCATCTCGGCGTCCGGGGCGTGCAGGGAGCCGGCGTGCACGTGGGACAGGCCGCGCGAGGAACGCACGAAGACCTCCCACAGGGGCCAGCCGGCGGACGATCCGTTGTTCGACGTGTTGCTCATGGTCATGCCACCTGTTCCTTCATCTGCTGCTTACGGGCGTAGGCGGACGCGGCCTCGCGGACCCAGGCGCCCTCTTCGTGCGCCTCGCGGCGACGGGCCATGCGCTGGGAGTTGCAGGGGCCGCCGCCCTTGATGACCCGGTTGAACTCGTCCCAGTCCAGCTCCATGTGGATCCACTGGCCGGTCTCCTCGTCATAGCGGAGCTCCGGGTCCGGCAGGGTGAGGCCGAGGACCTTGACCTGCTCGGCGATCATGCCGACGAAGCGCTGGCGCAGGTCGTCGTTCGAGAAGCGCTTGACGTTCCAGGCCATGGACTGCTTCGAGTTCGGGGAGTCGTTGTCCGAGGGGCCGAACATCATCAGGGCCGGGGCGTAGAAGCGGTTGATCGCGTCCTGGGCCATCTTCTTCTGGGCCTCGGTGCCGTTGGCCAGCTCGAGCAGGATCTCGAAGCCCTGGCGCTGGTGGAAGGACTCCTCCTTGCAGATGCGCACCATGGCGCGACCGTAGGGGCCGTAGGAGGCGCGGCACAGCGGGACCTGGTTGGCGATCGCGGCGCCGTCGACGAGCCAGCCGATCGCACCCATGTCCGCCCAGGTGCGCGCCGGGTAGTTGAAGATCGAGGAGTACTTGGCGCGGCCGGACATCAGCTGATCGTTCAGGGTGTCGCGGTCCGTGCCGAGGGTCTCGGTGGAGCTGTACAGGTAGAGGCCGTGACCGGCCTCGTCCTGGACCTTGGCGATCAGGATGGACTTGCGCTTCAGGCTCGGGGCGCGGGTGATCCAGTTCGCCTCCGGCTGCATGCCGATGATCTCGGAGTGCGCGTGTTGGCTCATCTGCCGGGTCAGGGACTTCCGGTAGGCCTCCGGCATCCAGTCACGGGGCTCGATCCGGGAGTCCTGCTCGATGATCGCGTCGAAGCGCCGCTGGCCCGCCTCGTCCTCGGGGGACAGGACGGCGCTCAGGTGCCCGCCGCTCGTCGTCTGTTCGGCCATGGTGCCCACCTCATTCTCTGGAGTGTCGGCGCTGGCAGGAGAATCGCCGCGCGCCGTGGTCAGGTCAGGTCAGTCGCGCTCATATTTACTGACCGCTCGTTCAGTATATATACACCACCTGTGACCCCGTCAACAGCCCCGGGCCGGATCGGTGCTTCACAACTTGACCCACATCACATTCTAGGATTACCTAATGATCGTTCGGTAAAGAAAGTTGGGAGCGCGCATGACCACGCCTGGCACCGCCACGGAAGTAGCGTCCGAGAGTCCGTCCCCCGCGGCCCGCCCCCTGGGCGAGCACCATGCCGTCCTGGCCGGGGACCACGCCAGCGAGTGGATGGGGATCGGGGTGGAGGCCGTCACGGACGGACACGCCACCATCACCATGACCCTGCGCCCGGAGATGCTGAACGGCTTCGGGATCGCCCACGGCGGCATGATCTTCGCCTTCGCCGACTCGGCCTTCGCGATGGCCTGCAACCCGCCCGAGGGCTCGGACGAGACGATGACGGTGGCCTCCGGGGTGGACATCAACTTCCTCAAGCCCGGCATCCCGGGCCGGTTGCTGACCGCGGTGGCGAACCGCCGTCAGCAGTCGGGCCGCAGCGGGATCTACGATATCCAGGTCCTGCAGTCCCTGCCCGGGGGCGGTACCGAGGTGATCGCCGAGTTCCGCGGCCGGTCACGCACCGTGGCCGCCCGCTGAGCCCCTCCCCCACCCCTGAAGAACACCCCACACCCCAGCACGAGTAAGGCCTTCGATGACTGAGACCCTGACCACCCAAGAATCGACCGCGGGACTGGATCCCGAGGAGACCATGAGCCGCGACCAGATCGAGTCGCTGCAGCTGGAGCGCCTCCAGCACACGGTCGCCTACGCCTACGACCGCGTCCCCCTGTACAAGGAGAAGTACGACGCCGTCGGCGTGCACCCCTCCGACCTCAAGGAGCTCTCGGACCTGGCCAAGTTCCCCTTCACGGACAAGGAGGACCTGCGCAAGACCTACCCCTTCGGCATGTTCGCCGTCCCGCAGCCGGAGGTCGCCCGGATCCACGCCTCCTCGGGCACCACCGGCCGCGCCACCGTCGTCGGCTACACCAAGCAGGACCTCACCGACTGGGCCAAGCTCGGCGCCCGGTGCATGCGCCTGTCCGGGATCCAGCGGGGCTGGAAGGTCCACAACGCCTACGGCTACGGGCTGTTCACCGGCGGCATGGGCGCCCACGCCGCGGCGGAGTACCTGGGCACCACCGTGATCCCGATGTCCGGCGGCCAGACCGAGAAGCAGATCACCCTGATCAACGACTTCAAGCCGGACGCCATCCTGTGCACCCCGACCTACCTGCTGACCATCGGCGACGCCATGCAGCGCATGGGCCTGGACCCGCGGCAGACCTCCCTGAAGGTCGGCGTCCTCGGCGCCGAGCCGTGGACCGAGGAGATGCGCCACGAGCTCGAGCAGATGTTCGACATCCACGCGTGTGACATCTACGGCCTGTCCGAGGTCATGGGCCCCGGCGTGGCCGGTGAGTCCTACCGCACCAAGGACGGCTGCCACATCTGGGAGGACCACTTCCGCCCGGAGATCCTGGACCCCTTCGACGAGACCAAGGTCCTCGGCGACGGCGAGCCCGGCGAGCTCGTGTTCACCGCGCTGACCAAGCAGGCCCTGCCGATCATCCGGTACCGCACCCACGACCTGTCCCGCCTGCTGCCGGGCACCGAGCGTCCGGGCCACCGGCGCATGGGCCGGATCACGGGCCGCTCGGACGACATGATCATCCTGCGCGGGGTGAACGTGTTCCCGAGCCAGATCGAGGAGCTGGCCCTGAAGGTCGAGGGCCTCTCGCCGCACTTCCAGCTCGAGATCACCCGCCCGGGCCGCATGGACCAGCTGGCCGTGAAGATCGAGCGCCGCGTCGACTGCACCTCCGACCGCGCCGTCGCGGCCGCGAGCGAACTGCAGAAGCTCATCAAGATCCACGTCGGCTCCTCGTGCCAGATCGACGTGGTGGACCCGGAGTCCCTGCCCCGCTCGGTGGGTAAACTGAAGCGGATCCACGACCTCCGCAACCTCTGATCACCGCGTCCCCCGGGAACCCACACGGTCCCCGGGGGACGACTGTTCCCAAGGAGCAACCAGTGCCCACCGCGCCCAAGACCACCGCCACACCCCGGCGGGGCCGGCCCGGATACGACCAGGAATCCGTCCTGCAGGTCGCCGTCCAGGTGTTCAACCGCCACGGATACGACGCCACGTCGATGGGCATGCTCGCCGACGAGCTCGGCGTCAGCAAGTCGGCGATCTACCACCACGTGCCCTCCAAGGGGGACCTGCTGCGACTGGCCCTGGACGAGGCACTGGTCCCCCTCGAGGCGATCGGCCAGCACGAGCAGGCCCTCACGGGCACCTCGATCCAGCGCCTGGAGTTCATGCTGCGCTCGACCATCCGCGTGCTGATCGAACGCCAGCCCTACGTGACCCTGCTGCTGCGCCTGCGCGGCAACACCGAGATCGAGCGCCAGGCGCTCGAGCGCCGCCGGTCGGTGGACCGCAAGGTCACCGAGCTGATGATCACCGCGCAGCAGGACGGGAAGGTGCGCGCCGACATCGAGCCCCGGACCACCACCCGGCTGATGTTCGGCATGATCAACTCCCTCGTGGAGTGGTACCGGCCCGACGGGCCGGCCACCCCCCAGGAGGTCGAGGAGAACGCGATCGCGATGATCGTGGACGGACTGCGCGCCCGCGACTGAGCGCCGTCTCGCCCACGGCAGAGGCCGCCTCCCCAGACGGGGAGGCGGCCTCTCTCATGAGCCGAGGTGGCCCGACGGGGTCAGTCGGTCCAGTTCTTGTAGGTGACGTCTTCCTTCTCCACCAGGGTCAGGACGTCGTAGGTCGCCACGATCTCATCCTTCTGGTTGTGGATGATGGCGTCCCAGGCCACCTCGCCGTACTCGTCGGTCACGCGCGGGGTGATCTTCTTGGCGGTCAGCGTGATCCGGATGGAGTCCCCGGCGGCCACCGGGGTGATGAACCGCAGGTTCTCCAGGCCGTAGTTGGCCAGCACCGGGCCCGGCGCCGGTTCCACGAAGAGCCCGGCGCCCCAGGCCACGAGCAGGTAGCCGTGCGCCACGGTGCCCGGGAAGAACGGGTTGGCCTCGGCGGCCTTCGGGTTCACGTGGGCGTAGAAGGTGTCCCCCGTGGTGTTCGCGAAGGCGGTGATGTCCTCCTGGGTGACCTGGCGCAGGTCGGAGGCCAGTGCGTCGCCGATGCGCAGCTCGGCCAGGGACTTGCGGAACGGGTGCACGTTGCCCGGTTCCGCGCCGTAGGCCTCCGAACCGGCGATCTGCCGGTCCGCACCGGTCTGCCAGACGCCGGTGACGGCGGTCAGCAGGTTCGGGGAACCCTGCAGGGCCGTGCGCTGCATGTGGTGCTTGACGGAACGGACGCCGCCGAGCTCCTCGCCACCGCCGGCGCGGCCCGGTCCGCCGTGGACCAGGTGCGGGACAGGCGAGCCGTGGCCGGTGGAGGTCTTGGCGGTCTCGCGGTTGAGCAGGTGCACACGCCCGTGGTGACCGGCGATCCCGACGGTCACCTCGCGGGCCACCTCCGGGTCGTTGGTGCAGACGGTGGCGACGAGCGAGCCGGAGCCGCGGGCGGCCAGGCGCACGGCGTCGTCCAGGTCGGTGTAGCCGATCAGGGAGGTCACTGGACCGAAGGCCTCACGGGAGTGGACCACCTCGTTCTCCGCGTCCGCCCAGGTCAGCAGCACCGGGGACATGAAGGCCCCGTCCTTCACCACGGCGTCCTCACCGCTGGCGGTGCGCACCGTGGGTGCGTCCAGGCTGCCGTAGGCGAGCTCGCCTCCGGCGGCGAGCATGTCCTCGACGGCGCCGCGCACGTCCTGGAGCTGTGCCAACGAGGCGAGCGCGCCCATGGTCACGCCCTCGGCGCGCGGGTCACCCACGACCACGCGCTGCTCGATCCGGGCCGCGATCGCCGAGGCCACGGCCTCGCGCTGGGCCTCGGGAACAATGGTGCGGCGGATCGCGGTGCACTTCTGGCCGGCCTTGACGGTCATCTCGGTGACCACGGCCTTGACGAAGGCCTCGAATTCGGGGGTGCCCTCCACGGCGTCGGGGCCGAGGATGGCCGCGTTGAGCGAGTCGGTCTCGGCGGAGAACCGGACGCCGCCGGAGATGACGTTCGGGTGGGACTTCAGGGACTGGGCGGTGGTCGCGGAGCCGGTGAAGAGCATCATGTCCCGGTAGTCCATGACGTCCAGCAGGCCCCGGGCGGAACCGGAGATCAGCTGCAGGGAACCGGCCGGCAGGATCCCCGAGTCGACCATCAACCGCACCGCGGCCTCGCTGACGTACCCGGTGGGGGTGGCGGGCTTGACCACGGTCGGCACGCCGGCGATGAACGCTGGGGCGAACTTCTCGAGCATGCCCCAGACCGGGAAGTTGAACGCGTTGACCTGCACGGCCACGCCCGGGATGCGGGTGTAGACGTGCGTGCCGATGAAGGAGCCGTCCTTGGACAGCGGCTCGATCCCGCCGTCCTGGATGACGTTGGAGTTCGGCAGTTCACGGCGGCCCTTCGAGGAGAAAGTGAACAGCACGCCGATGCCACCGTCGATGTCCACCATGTTGTCCACCTTCGTGGCACCGGTGCGGTGGGACAGCTCGTAGAGGTCCTTGCGGTGCTCGTTGAGGTAGAGGGCCAGCTCCTTGAGCTTGAGGGCGCGCTCATGGAGGGTCAGCTTCCCCAGTTCGCGCTGGCCGACGGTCCGGCCGTGCTCCAGGACGGCGCCGAGGTCGAGGCCCTCCGCGCCGTACCGGGCGAGGGTCTCACCGGTGCTGGCATCGAGGACGTCGGTGGTCCGGGAGTCGGCCCCGGGGGTCCACCACTCGTCGAGGACGTAGCTGGGGACGGTGGGCGCGGCGGTCTGCGTGGTCATCCGGGCACTACCTTTCTGAACGATCGGTCAGTATTGCGTCCACCCTAACAGGATGGTGGCGCAGCGCACAGCGATTTCTCCCCTGCCGACCCTCCCGCGCCACCCTGTCCATATGGCCAGTTGAATTAGAGCCTATCGGTGTGCGTTTAATGGTCCAGCCTTAGGTAAGGCTAACCTCACTTGGAAGGACCACCATGACCTCCACCAGTTCAGCCGTCCGCCGGGATCCGCCGTCGGGGACCGGGGCCGGTCCTTGCACCGGCCGGGATCCCGGGGCTCCGCCGCCGTCGCGGGCCAGCCCGGCAGCCGCGAGCGTGCTCCTGTCCGGGGACACCGCCGGGGACTTCCTCCGGGACCACGGCGCGGCGGCACTGCTGGCCGCGGAGGCCCTCGTCCGGGCTCCGGGCCCCACCACGGGTCCCGCCGCCGACGACCTCGAGAGCAGGCTCGACGGCGTCGACCTGAAGGTGCCGCTCGGCTCGACCGAGGCCGCCCTCGAGGAGGCGGTGGCGCTCTACCTGGACGACGCGGTGTACTTCCACCACCCGCGCTACGCGGCGCACCTCAACTGCCCGGTGGCCGTGCCCGCCGTGGCGGCCGAGGCCTGGGTCAGCAGCATCAACTCGTCCATGGACACCTGGGACCAGTCCGCCGGCGCCACGTTCATCGAACGGCGCCTCGTGGACTGGGCCGCCTCGCTGGCGGGGCTGGGCGCGGAAGCGGACGGGATCTTCGGCAGCGGGGGGACACAGTCGAACCTGCAGGCCCTGCTGATGGCCCGCAACCGTGCGGTGGCCACCCTCCCGGGCCCCCTCCCCGAACGGTTGCGGGGACTGCGGGTCTACGCCTCGCAGGAGAGCCACTTCAGCATCGTGCGCTCTGCGTCCCAGCTGGGACTCGGCGCGGAGGCGGTGGTGGGCATCCCCGTGGACGGCGACCACCGCATGGACCCGGTGGCCCTGGAACGCGCGATCGCCCGCGACCTCGCCCAGGGCCTTCGCCCCCTGGCCGTCGTCGCCACGGCCGGCACCACCGACTTCGGCGCGATCGACCCGCTGGCCGCCTCCGCCGGGGCCGCCCGGGCCGCCGGCGCCTGGTTCCACGTCGACGCGGCCTACGGCTGCGGGCTGCTGGCCTCGCCGACGCGCCGCCACCTGCTGGACGGCATCGAGCTGGCGGACTCGGTGACCGTCGACTTCCACAAGTCCTTCTTCCAGCCCATCGGGTCCAGCGCCCTGCTGGTCCGGGACGGGGCACGGTTCGCGCACATCACCCACCACGCCGACTACCTGAATCCGGGCCGGGACCCCGCCAGCCCGAACCAGGTGGACAAGTCGCTGCAGACCACCCGCCGCTTCGACGCGCTCAAGCTCTGGGTCACTCTGCGCTCCGTGGGCCACGAGGCCCTCGGCGCCATGTTCGACGCGACGCTCGACCTCGCGGCCGACGCCGGCCGGCAGGTCGAGGCGTGCCCCGGACTGGCCCTGGCCGCTCCCGTGCACCTGGGCATGGTCGTCTTCCGCTACGAGCCGGAGCTGGATCCGGGGCCGTGGGCCCCGGGAGAGGCCCCCGGGCCGGCAGCGGTCGACGAGCTCAACGACGCGATCCGCGGGGCCCTCTACCGCTCGGGCGAGGCCATGGTCGCCGCCACCACCGTCGGGGGCCGGCGTCACCTCAAGCTGACCCTGCTCAATCCCCGCACCACGTCCGCGGACGTCGCCGGGATCCTGGCCGGGATCGTCCGGCACGGCCGGGCCCTCACCCCCGCGGAGGTGACGGCATGAGCACCCATGACGTGATCGCCGTCGGCGCCGGGCCGTTCAACCTCGGCTTCGCCGCACTGGCGGTGCCCGCCGGGCTCGATGCCGTGGTCCTGGAGTCGCGGGAGGGACCGCAGTGGCATCCGGGCATGATGCTCGAGGGCACCCACCTGCAGGTCCCCTTCCTGGCCGACCTGGTGACCCTCGCCGACCCCACCCACCCGCTGTCCTTCCTGGCCTTCCTGAAGGAGTCCGGGCGCCTGTACCCCTTCTACATCCGGGAGGACTTCCACGCGCTGCGCTCGGAATACTCCCGCTACCTGGCCTGGGCCGCACACCGGCTGCCGGTGCGCTACGGCCACCGGGTCGTCGCCGTCGAGCACGACGGCGACGCCTACCGGGTCACCGCGCACACGCCCGACGGGCCCCGGACCCTGCGGGGCCGGAACCTGGTGCTGGGCACCGGCACGGATCCCCTCCTGCCCGACGCCGTCCCCGCCGCCCTGCGCGAGGACCCGCGCGTCGTGCACTCCTCCGGCTACCTCCCCGCCCGGGAGCGCCTCGCGGAGGCCGGCCGCATCGCGGTCGTGGGCAGCGGGCAGAGCGCCGCCGAGGTGTTCGCGGACCTGCTGGGCCGCCCGGGGCAGGACCGGCACGTGGAATGGCTCACCCGCTCGCCGAGGTTCTTCCCCCTGGAGTACACGAAGCCCACGCTGGAGATGACCTCCCCGGACTACGTGGACCACTTCACCTCCCTGCCCCAGCAGGTCCGGGACCGGCTGGGTGCCTCGCACGCACCGCTGTACAAGGGAGTCAACGCCGAGCTGCTCGACCGCATCTACGACATGCTCTACGAGGCCAGCGTCCACGGACCGGCTCCGGCCACCCTGCGGACCTCGACCGCCCTGGAGGACGTGCGGGAGGACGCGGGCCGGCTGCGACTGACCCTGCGCCACGCCGACGACGGCGGGGTGCACGGCACGACCGTCGACGCCCTCGTGCTGGCCACCGGGTACGGCTACCGGGAACCCCGGTTCCTGCGGGGCATCGAGGACCGCCTGTCCCGGTTGCCGGACGGCCGGTGGGACGTGGACCGCGGTTACGGCATCGGGGTGCACGGCGACGTGTTCGTCCAGAACGCCGAACTGCACACCCACGGGTTCACGGCCCCGGACCTCGGCATGGGCGCGTACCGCAATTCCGTCCTCGTCAACCGCCTGGCGGGGCGGGAGCACTACGCCGTCGAGGACCGGATCGCCTTCCAGGCGTTCGGCTCCCCCGGTGCCGAGAACCTCACCACACCCACCCGATCGACCGCCATCCTCGAGGAGGCACTGCGATGACCAGCCCGACAGCCACGGGGGACCACCGGCCCCGGTTCACGTTCCGTCCTGTCCGCCCCGACGCGGACGCCGCGCTCCTGCACTCCTGGCTGGCCACGCCGCGGGCCCGGTTCTGGGGCATGGAGTGCGCCGGCGAGGCGGAGGTCCGGGCCGAGCACGAGCGGATCGCGGCCGATCCGCATCACGCCGCGCTGCTGGCCCTGGACGGTCGACGAGACGGCCTGCCGGCCTTCCTGCTGGAGACCTACGACCCGGCCCACTCGGTGCTGGCCGGCCGCTACCCCTGGCGTCACGGTGACGCCGGGCTGCACCTGTTGCTCCCCCATCCGGCCGGCGCCGGGGGCCCCGAGGCCGGTTTCAGCGCCGCCGCGATGGACGCGGCCCTGGCACACCTCTTCGCCGACCCCGCCGTGGTGCGCGTCGTGGTGGAACCGGACGCCCGCAACACGGCGATCCAGGCGCTCAACGCCCGGTGTGGGTTCCGTCCGGCCGGGCGCGTGGAGCTGCCCGCCGCCGATGGCGCCCCGGCCAAGACGGCCCAGCTCTCGTACTGCACGCGGGTGGACTTCGCCGCGGCGACGGGGCGTCCCAGCGGTGCGGTGCCCCACCTCAACCCGGAACGCTGGGCTGCGGCGAACCGCCACGTGACCGCCAAGGCCATCGCGGAGTTCTCGCACGAGCGCCTCCTGGCCCCCGGCCCCGACCCGGCCACCGGTGACGACCCGGCCGGGCAGCGGTGGGTCCTGCACGGCCCCGGGGTGCGCTACCGCTTCCGGGCCCGTCGCCACGCGCTGGAGCACTGGGACCTCGACCCCGGGTCACTGACCTGCGAGGAACGGGTCCCGGCCGGGGCGCAGGACGGGACCGGCGCCCCGGACGGCACCGCCTGGCACCCGGCCGCGCCGGACGCCCAGCGCTTCATCACGGCGTTCCGGGAACCCCTGGGCATCTCGGACCGGCAGTTGCCCGTGTACCTGGAGGAGGTCGGCAGCACACTCGCCTCGCACTGCTACAAGCAACTGCACTCCACCGCCACGGCGGAGGAACTCGCGGCCGGCACCGGGGACCCGCTGGCGGACTTCCAGCGGATCGAGGCCGCCATGACCGAGGGGCATCCCTGCTTCGTGGCGAACAACGGCCGGCTCGGCCTGGGCGCCGAGGACTACCTGGACCTGGCGCCCGAGACGGGATCGGCGATCCGGCTCGAGTGGGTCGCGGCCCACAGCTCCCGGGCCCGGTTCTCGGCCGTGGAGGGGCTCGACCTGGACTCCCTGCTCGAGGCCGAGCTGGGACCGGAGCAGCGGGCGGTGTTCCGGCGCCGCCTCGTCGAGGCCTGCCACCGCACGGGGCTGGACCCGGACGACTTCCTCCCGCTGCCGGTGCACCCCTGGCAGTGGCGCAACCGCCTGGCCGTCACGTTCGCCGGGGATGTCGCCACGGGCCACCTCGTCCATCTCGGCCCCTCCGCGGACCTGTACCAGCCGCAGCAGTCCATCCGGACCTTCATGAACCGGACCGCTCCGGGACGTCATTACGTGAAGACGGCCCTGTCCGTGCTCAACATGGGGTTCCTGCGCGGCCTGTCCGCGGCGTACATGGACGCCACGCCGGCGATCAACGACTGGCTGGCCGGGCTGTTCGCCGACGATCCCGAGCTGGACCCGTCCCGGGTCCAGCTGTTGCGGGAGACGGCCGCCGTCGGGTACTCGAACCCGTTGTTCCACGCGGCCACGGACCGGCACTCGGCCTACCGCAAGATGCTCGCCGCCCTGTGGCGGGAGTCCCCGGCCGAGCGCATCGGGCAGGGCGAGGCCCTGGCCACCATGGCCTCGCTGCTGCACGTGGACGCCCGGGGCACACCCTTCGTGGCCGCCCTCGTCCGGCGCTCGGGGCTGGAGACGGCCGACTGGCTGGAGCGCTATCTCGAGGCCTACCTCGTGCCGATCGTGCACTGCCTGGTCCGCCACGACCTGGTGTTCATGCCCCACGGGGAGAACGTGATCCTGGTGCTGCGGGACGGTGTCCCGGTGCGGGTGCTGCTCAAGGACCTGGCCGAGGAGGTCGCCGTGCTGGGCGAGCGCACCCTGCTGCCGGAGGTCGTCCGCCGCCTGCGCGCCGAGGTGGACCCCGAGGACCACGGCCTGTCCATCCTGACGGACGTCGTGGACTGCTTCCTGCGGTTCCTGGCCCCGTTGCTCGTGCGCGAGGGGCTCATCACCGAGGAGGGCTTCTGGGCCGTGGTGGCCTCGCGGCTGACGGCGTACCGGGCCCGGCACCCCGAGTCCGCGGACCGTTTCGACTCCCTGCGCCTGCTGGAGCCCACCTTCCGGCTGTCCTGCCTGAACCGCCTGCAATTGCGCAACAACCAGCAGATGGTGGACCTGGCGGATCCGGCCGGCTCGCTCGCCTACGCCGGGGAGCTGGACAACCCCCTGGCCGCGGCGGCCGCCGTGCGTTCCTAGCGGGGCGGGAGCCGAGGACGACCGTGGCCCGGACCGTGATGGTCCGGGCCACGGTCGCGTGGGCTCCCCAGGAGCCCGGAGCGATCAGCTCCAGTCGAAGAAGCCCTTGCCGGACTTGCGCCCGAGCTCGCCGCGGGCGACCTTGTCCCGCAGGATGGCCGGCGGCTCGAAGCGCTCGCCCAGGGTCGAGGCCAGGTACTCGGCGATGCCGAGGCGGACGTCCAGGCCCACGATGTCCGTGGTGCGCAACGGGCCGGTGGGGTGCTTGTAGCCCAGGACCATGGCGTTGTCGATGTCCTCGGCGGTGGCCACGCCCTCCTCGACCATCCGCATGGCCTCCAGGGCGATGGCCACGCCGAGGCGGGAGGAGGCGAAGCCCGGGGCATCGTTGACCACCACGGCGGTCTTGCCCAGCCCCGCGGTCCAGGACCGGGCGGCGTCCACCAGTTCCGGCGCGGTCTGCTCACCGATGACGACCTCCACGAGGGTGGAGGCCGGCACCGGGTTGAAGAAGTGCAGCCCCAGGAAGCGCTGCGGACGCTCCAGCTCCCTCGCCAGGCCGGTCACGGACAGGCTGGAGGTGTTCGAGGCCAGCACCGCGCCCTCCGCGAGGTTGCGCTCCACCGCCCGCAGCGACTCCACCTTCAGGTTCCAGTCCTCCGGCACCGCCTCGACGACGAGCTCGCGGTCGGCGAAGGCCTTGCGGTCCACGGAGACGGTGAACCGCTCGAGGATCGCGTCGAGGTTGCCGTCCAGCACCCCGCGCTCGAGGGACTTGGCGGTCGAGGACTCCACGCGCTCCTGCGCGGCCTCGGCCGCGGCCTCATCGCGCTCCACGACGACGACGTCGGAGCCCTTGATGAGGAAGGCGTGGGCGATGCCCGCACCCATGCGGCCGCCGCCGAGCACGCCGACGGTGGCGGGGACGGACGGGGTGATCTCGGGCGCGGACGCCCCGGTGGTCTCGGTCATGAGGGCCTACTTCCTGTTCTTCTTGTCGAGAAACGCCTGCATGCGGTCGAACTTGGCCTGGGACTCGAAGAGCATGCCCTGGGCCAGGGTGTCGATGACGGGATGGACCTCCCGGGGGGTGTGGAACACGGACTTGGTGATGCGCACCGCCAGCGGGTCCTGGGCACCGATCCGGTCGGCCAGGGCGTGGGCGGCGTCCATCAGCTGCTCCGGGGCCACCAGCTCGGTGATGAGCCCGGCCGCCAGGCACTCCGCGCCCTTGAGCACCTTGCCGGCCAGCAGGATCTCCTTGGCCAGCGGCTCCCCCACCAGTTCCTTCAGCCGCCAGGTGGCGCCGGCCGCGGCCAGGATCCCGAGGTTCGTCTCGGGATTGCCCATGCGCAGGGCCTCGGTGCCGATCCGGAAGTCGGCGGCATAGGCCAGCTCGGCCCCGCCGCCGAGGGCGTAACCGTCCAGGGCCGCGATGACGGGCATCGGCAGCTTGGCGATCCGGTCGAAGATCGTGGAGTTGATCCCGGCCAGCGCGTCGTCCCGGCGGCGCTCACGCAACTGGGCGATGTCCGCACCGGAGGCGAAGATCCCCTTGGTCCCGGCCTCCGTGTCCGACGGTGTCCCGGTGAGGATGAGGACCTTCGGCGCGGCCTCCAGGTGGACGCAGACGGCGTGCAGCTCGTCGACCATCGTCTGGTCGATCGCGTTGCGGACCTCGGGCCGGTGCAGCCGGGCCACCAGCCGGTCCTCGCGCTCCTCGATCGCCAGCGTGGTGAACCCGCCGGCCTCCAGTGTCTGGGATCGCGTCATCAGACGGACTCCACCAGCAGGGCGGACCCCTGCCCGACGCCCACGCACATGGTCGCCAGGCCGCGGGCGCCCGCGGACGCCTCCCTCTCGAGGCGGCCCAGCAGGGTGATGACGAGGCGGGATCCCGAGGAGCCGAGCGGGTGCCCGAGGGCGATCGCGCCGCCGTCGTTGTTCACGATCCCGGCGTCCAGGCCCAGCTCGCGCATGCTGGCCAGGGACTGCGAGGCGAACGCCTCGTTGAGCTCGACGGCGGCGAGGTCGCCGACCGCGGTGCCGGTGCGTTCCAGCACCTTCCGGGAGGACGGGACCGGGCCCATGCCCATGATCTCCGGGGCCAGTCCGGCGGAGGCGCCGGCCAGGATCCGGGCGCGCGGGGCCAGCCCGTACTTCTCGACGGCGGCCTCGGAGGCGACGACGATCGCGGAGGCGCCGTCGTTGAGGGTGGAGGCGTTGCCCGCGGTCACGACGGAGCCGCCCTTGACGACCGGGCGCAGTCCGGCCAGGACCTCGGCGGTGGTGCCGGGGCGCGGGCCCTCGTCCGTGTCCACGATCGTCTCGGCACCCTTGCGGCCCTTGACGGTCACGGGCACGATCTCCTCGGCGAAGCGGCCCGCCTCGATGGCGGCCAGCGCCCGCTCGTGGGAGCGGACGGCGAAGGCGTCACAGTCCTCGCGGGAGGTGTTGTAGACGCGGGCGACCTCCTCGGCCGTCTCCGGCATGGAGTAGGTGGCCTTGCCGCCGCGGGAGTACTCACCGGAGAGGAACGCGGGGTTGGGGAAGCGCCAGCCGATCGAGGTGTCGTACACCTCACCGGGCTTGGCGAAGGGCTTGGCCGGCTTCTCCATCACCCACGGGGCGCGGGACATGGACTCCACGCCGCCGGCGACCACGACGTCCGCGGCACCGGCCTGGATCATGTGCGAGGCCATCTGGATGGCGCTCATGCCCGAGGCACACAGGCGGTTGACGGTGATCCCCGGGACGTGGTCCGGGAAGCCCGCGAGCAGCCAGGCCATGCGGGCGACGTTGCGGTTCTCCTCGCCGGCACCGTTGGCGTTGCCGTAGATCACCTCGTCCACCACGTCCGGGGCCAGGCCGGCGCGCTCGACGGCGGCGCGGACCGTCAGCGCGGCGAGGTCGTCCGGGCGGACGGAGGACAGGGCCCCTCCGTACCGGCCCACCGGGGTGCGGGCGCCGCCGATCAGGAATGCTGCAGTCATGGGACTCCGTTCGCGGGAACTTCAGGGGTGGAGGCCGAATTACCGACCGATCGTTCACCTACAGTATTCCGCGTCACACGGGGTGGGGCAAACAGATGACCTGACGGGCGGGGATGCACCCCCGGACGCGCCCGGCACCCCGGCGGCCCCCTTAACGGGGCCTGGCGGCCGGTTCCGCCCCCGGACCCCGATGAGGGGATTGTGGGAGCGGGACCGGCCGCCAGGTCCGTGGCGGGTGCCGGGGGTCAGGCGATCAGGCCATGGCCTCGGTCTCGACGTTGGCCTTCGTCGGCACCTTGCGGTCCGAGCCCTCCTGCAGGACGAGCTGGTAGACGCCGTTGGCGTCGTGCGTCTCGCGGCCGGTGACCGGCGGGTTGAACACGCAGGCCATGCGCAGCTCGGTGGTCGCGCGGACGGTGTGCTTCTCGTGGCCGTCCAGCAGGTACATCGTGCCGTCCCGGAGCTCGTGCACCTGACCGGTCTCCTCGTTGGTGAGGGTGCCCTCGCCCTGCACGCAGTACACGGCCTCGATGTGGTTCGCGTAGTGGAACGTGGAGGTGGTGCCCGCGTAGATGACGGTGTCGTGGAAGGAGAAACCGACGCCCTCACCGGCCAGGACCATGCGGCGCGAGCGCCAGGTCTCGGACTGGATGTCGCGGTCGGTGTCGTTCAGGTCGTTCAGGTTGGTCACCAGCATGGGTGGTTCCTTTCAGTCGGGTGGACCGTTACGAGCACGGCGGAGGCAGGGACACGCCGTGTGGACCGACACTCCTCGTGCTCGTAACCGGCAGGGGTGAAGGGGTGGGTGGCTCAGGCGCTGGCCAGTTCGCGGGCACCGGGCCGGTAACCGACCTCGGTTCCGGTCACGGCGGCGACGGCGTCGGCGATGATGCCCAGGCCGCGCTCGAGCTCGGTCCGCGGGGTGGTCAGGGCCGGCATCACCTTGAGCACCTCGTCGTCGGGGCCGGAGGTCTCCACCAGCAGGCCGTTGTCGAAGGCACGAGCGGCGACCTTCCCGGCCACCTCGGCATCCTCGAAGCGCACGCCCGCCAGCAGTCCGCGGCCGCGCACCGAGGCGCCCTCCACGGAGTCGGCGATCTGCTCCAGGCCGTCATGCAGGGTCGCGATGGCCTCGGCGAGCTGGCCCAGCTGGAAGGTGTCGTCCGCCCAGAACTCCTTGAGGGTGGCCGTGGCCGTGACGAAGGCCAGGTTGTTGCCGCGGAAGGTGCCGTTGTGCTCGCCCGGGGTCCACACGTCCAGCTCGGGACGGAACAGGGTCAGCGCCATCGGCAGGCCGAAGCCGGAGATCGACTTGGAGACGCAGACGATGTCCGGGGTGAATCCGGCCTCCTCGAAGCTGAAGAAGGTGCCGGTCCGGCCGCAGCCGGCCTGGACGTCGTCGACGATCAGCAGGATCTCGTGCTTGGCGCACAGCTCGGACAGGCCGCGGAGCCATTCCAGGCGGGCGGCGCGCACGCCCCCCTCGCCCTGGACGGTCTCCACGATGACCGCGGCGGGCTTGTCCACGCCGGAACCGGAGTCCTCCAGGACCCGCTCCAGCCACAGGAAGTCGGCGGTCTCGCCGTCGAAGTAGTCGTCGTACGGGATCTTCGAGCTGTTGGTCAGGGGGATACCGGCCCCCTTGCGCTTCATCGAGTTGCCGGTCACGGACAGCGACCCGAGGGTCATGCCGTGGAAGGCGTTGGTGAAGGACAGGATGTGCTGGCGCCCGGTCACCTTGCGGGCCAGCTTCAGGGCGGCCTCCACGGTGTTGGTGCCCGTCGGGCCCGGGAACATGACCTTGTAGTCGAGACCGCGCGGATCCAGGATGACGTCCTTGAAGGTCTGCAGGAACTCCCGCTTGGCCGGGGTCATCATGTCCAGGGAGTGCACGACCGCGTCGCTGGTGAGGTACTCGGCCACGGCGGCCTGCAGCTTCGGGTGGTTGTGCCCGTAGTTCAGGGCGCCGGCACCCGAGAAGAAGTCGAGGTACTCGGTGCCGTCCTCGGCGGTCTGGATGCAGCCCTTGGCGTGGGTGAAGACGGTGGGCCAGCCGCGGCTGTAGCTGCGGACCTCGGACTCGACGGTGCTGAAGACAGTGGTATCCATGGTGTGTCCCTTTCGGATGGGGTCGATCTGCGGCCCGGAGAGGGGCGCGATCCGGTGGAGGTATTCGGTGTCATGTCCGTCCGGGTACATCCGGTCGGTGAACAGCGGCATGACCTCGCGGCTGGCGCCGTGGCGCTGGGCGAAGCGCGTGAACAGGGCGATGGAGGCCTCGTTGTCCGCGGTGATCGTGGTCTCCACGGTCTTGGCGGACGTCCGGGCGACGAGCGCGTCGAGCATCTTCGAGGCGAGCCCGCGGCCACGGGCGGCCTCGGAGACCGCGACCTGCCACACCATCAGGGTGGTGGGCGACTCGGGCCGCAGGTAGCCGGTCACGAAGCCGACCGGCTCGCCGTCGAGTTCGGCGATCACGGAGGTGTCGGCGAAGTCCCTGGCCCACAGCAGGTAGGCGTAGGAGGAGTTGAGGTCCAGGACCTGCGAGTCCTTCGTCAACTGCCAGAGCGCTGCACCATCGGCGGCCCGCAACGGGCGGAGGGTGAGGCTGTTCGGACGGGTGGTCAGTGGTGTGTCTGCATCATCTGCCATCCATTCCAACCTAACGAGCTGAGTTTCGATTTCAACCCGAGATCCGCGAAATCCGGGGGTTCTGGGCCCCGGGAGGCCGTCCTGGAAGGCGGGTTCGGAGGGCCGGACTTCCGCGAGCTGACGCGGTTGCTCGGGCAAACACTCAGTACACGGAAGGCTGCTCAGGGATCTTTACCGTTTCGTTATATTCAGGGGTCGAGGCCGAGGCTCCCGCAGCCCCACGTCCCCCTTCACGGCACCCTTCGGGCCGCTTCCCCGGGCCACTCCGCTACATTGCTGGAATGACCGCACCCCATCCGGACCGCACCCTGCCGCCCTTTCCCGGGGGAACCGACACCCTCCCGGCCCATGGCGCGGACGGCGCCCGGGACGATCGGGGCGACGCCCCCGCCGGCCGGCCGTCCCTCGTGCTGGGCCGGATGGAGCAATTGATGCGGGTGAGGCTGTTCCGCGGCCCGGAGGAGGGCGTGGCCGGGGCCCGGACGGGGACGATGACGACCGGCCCCTGGGTCCAGGACCCGGAGGACCGCCCCTTCGGCGCCGCGGCGGCGGTGATCATGGACAACACGCTGGCCACGTCCCTGCACGCCGCGGAACGCCGCCTGCAGTGGATCGTCACCACGGAACTGGTGCTGAACGTCCTGCGACCGCTGCCCGCGGACGGCACCACCCTGGAGTCGTGGACCCGCACCCTGGTGGCCGACGGCACGGGCGGGATGGCCTCGGGAACCCTGCGGGGGCCGGACGGCACGGAGTACGTCCAGGCGACCGGCTGGTTCCAGGGCGTGGACGGGAACGATCCCGCCGCCGTCGGGCACTTCATCGCCATGGCAGGCCTGCCCATGGGGCCGGACACCGAGGTTCCCCTCGGACAGGTCCTCGGCGCCCAGCCCACGACGCCGGCCCCGAGTGCCGGGCGACCAGAGGTCACCGACGCCTTCGGGGCCGGATGGGGCTTCGCGCGCAAGGACGAGCTGCGCAACCCGCACGGGGCCGTCCACGGCGGCGCCCTGAGCATGATGGCGGCGCTGGCGGCCCAGCAGGCCATGCCGGACCGCGCCGGATACGACCTTCAGTCACTGCGGGTCATGTTCCTGCGGCCGGCCGGCGGCGAGATCGCCTCGCGGGTCCGGGTCCGGCACGCCGGGAGGTCGCTGCGGATCGTGCAGGTGGAGCTGTACGGCGCCGGGAACGGGCCCGACGCCAAGCCGTTCGTGCAGGCCGAGGCGGTCTTCCACCCGGCCCGCTGAACCTCAGGTCAGGCGGCCTGCTGGGCCGCCGGCCTGGCGGCCTTGCCGCGGTCCAGCCCGAGGTCCTTGAGCGGGGTGCCGTCGATGGCCTGGGCCATGACGTCCTCCGCCTCGACCGCGGTGATGTCCAGGACGATGGCCACCTCGGCGGCGAGCACCTCGACGGCCTCGCGGTGGAGCATCCGCTCGGCCATGGACAGTTCCTTCTCGGCCTGGCGGCGGTGCAGGTCGCGGACGACCTCGGCCACGCGGGGCAGGTCACCGGTGGACAGCTTCTCCTGGAAGGCCTTGATCCGGCGGGACCACTGCTGCTCGACGTGCTCGCTCGGCTTGGCCAGCAACGACATCAGCTTCCGCACGGTGGTGTGGCTGCTGACGTCGCGGACACCGATGTCCTTGATCCCGGCCTCGGGCACGGAGATGCGCAGCCCCTTGTCCTGGATCTCCAGATCGACGTACGCCACGTCCTTGCCCTTCAATTGCCGCACCTGGCGGTCGAGCACGACCGCGGGTCCGTGGTGGGGGTGGACGACGAACTGACCGGGGACCAGACGCATGGGTGGGGTGCACCTTTCTCTCGACAAGGCCAAAGCGACACACGGCAGCGGCTCGGGGCACTACCGGGAATTTGGCCTATTCATTTTCTCATTTCCTGAACGAAAAATCAATTCCTCTCAGCGGTTCTCCCCGGCAGGCGTCGCCGGATCGTCTATCATCCCCGGCGTCCCCGGGGTCATCAGCGGGCTGGCCTCGGCGAAGTCTCCGGCGTTGTACCGCAGCCGGGCGAGGATCCCGTTCAGGGCCGTCACCTCGCCGTCGTCGATGCCCAGGTCCCCGAAGACCTCCCGGTTGAGGGCCCGGGCGGCCTGCAGGGCCAGGTCGCGTCCCTGCGGGGTGATCTCCACCAGGTTGGCCCTCCCGTCGGTGGGGTGGGGCTGGCGCTGGACCAGCCCGGCGCGGCCCAGCCGCTCGACGGTGTTCGTCACCGACGTGGGGTGGACCTGGAGCCGGCTCGAGGCCTTCGCCAGGGGCAGGGCCCCGGTCTTGGAGAACCCCAGCAGGGTGAGCATCTCGAACCGCGCGAAGGTGAGGTCCAGCGGCCGCAGGACGGCATCGATCCGGGCCAGCAGGATCTGCTGGCTCCGGAACAGCGAGGTGACCGCGGCCATCCCGTCGGCCGCGTCCCCCCACCCGCGTTCGGTCCAGTGCCGGTGCGCCTCGCCCACGGGGTCGGTCCGGAGGGTCTTGCTCATGACGCGCTGCCCGCATCCACCACCCGGGTGCCCGGCCGGCGCACGGAGTCGGGCCCGCCGTTCCAGGTGAACCGCGGGGTCTGCTTGGCCAGGAACGCCCGGGCCCCGATGGCGGGGTCCTGGCTGGCGGCCATCTGCTCCTGCCAGTGGTCGCTGACCGGCGCCAGGTCCCCGCCCGCGGCCGCCACGTCCACGATGTCCTTCATGGCCTGGATCGACAGTTGCGACCGGGAGGCCAGGCGCTGGGCGAAGTCGTCCACGTCGTCCCAGAAGGTGTCGGCCGGGTGGACGGCCTGGACCAGGCCCAGCCCGTGGGCGCGCTCGGCGTCCACGAAGTCACCGCTGAACAGCAGGTACTTGGCCGTGGACGGGCCGGCGATGCGCACCAGGCGTTCGATGCCGGCCACCGGGTAGACGATCCCGATCTTGGCCGGCGTGATGCCGAAGGTCGCGTCCGACGAGGCCAGGCGGATGTCGCAGGCCGCCGCGATCTGCCACGCCCCGCCCAGGCAGTACCCCTGGACGGCGGCGAGGGTCGGCTTGTGCAGACCGGCCAGGGCCGCCTCGCCCCGGGCGACCGCGCCGCCGTCGTGACGGCCCGATTCCTCGGTCCTCAGGATGCTGTCCAGATCGGAGATGTCCGCGCCCGCGGAGAAGTCCGTCCCGTCACCGCGCACCACGACCACCCGGACGTCCGGGTCCTCGGCGAGGTCCCGGCAGACCGGGACCAGGCCGAGCCACATCCGTTCGGTCATGGTGTTGCGCCGGCCCGGATTGGACAGGGTGATCGTGGCGATCTGTCCTGACCTGGAGACCTGCACCGACCCTCCCGGCCGGGTCGGCTCCCCCGCCGCCGGCACCGCTGCGCTCATGGACGCACCGTCTCGGTGACGATGCCCGCCTCGACGAGCCCGGCGATCTGGCCCTCGTCCAGTCCGAGCCCCTCCAGGACGGCGCGGGTGTCCTCACCGAGGGCCGGCGGGGCCTTGCGCACCCCGGCCGGCACGCCGTCCACGCTCAGCGGGCCGCGCAACAGCGGCAGCGGCGAGCCGTCGATCCGCTCCACCCGCTGCACCATCTGCAGGGCCTGCACCTGCGGGTCCTCGAAGGCCTGGGCATAGGTGTAGATCGGCCCGGTCGGGATGCCTGCGGCACGGAATTCCTCGATCCACTCGAGTCCGGGACGGTGCTGGAGGCGCTCCTCGATGAGCTCGGCGAGCTCCTGCCTGTTCTCGGAGCGGTCCCGGCCGATCGCGAATCGCGGGTCGTCCTCGAGCTCGGGGGCGCCGATGATCCGGCAGAACGTCTTCCAGTGGGCCTGGTTGCCGACGGCGATGATCGCCGGGATGTCCGCGGTGCGGAACACCCCGTACGGGGCCAGGACCGGATGGTTGTTGCCCTGCGGGACCGGAACCGTGCCGGTGGACAGGTAGTTCTGCCCCTGGAACGCCGAGATGGCCAGGCCCGCCTCCAGCAGGGAGGTGCCCACCTGGTGGCCCCGGCCACCGTTGCCGGCGCGGCCGGCCAGCGAGGCGCACACCCCGACGGCGGTGAACACGCCCGCGTAGAGGTCCATCACCGGCACCCCCACCCGGGTGGGGGAATCGGCGTCGGGCCCGGTGACGGACATCAGCCCGGACATGCCCTGGGCGACCTGGTCCAGCCCGGCGGCCTGGGCGAGCGGTCCGGTGGTGCCGAAGCCGGAGACCGAGGCGATCACCAGTCCGGGGTTCGCCTCGCGCAGCCGCTCCGGGTCCAGGCCCATGGTGGCCAGGACCCCGGGACGGAAGTTCTCCACCAGCACGTCGGCCGAGGCGGCCAGGTCCCAGAGCAGCTCCCGCCCCTGGTCGGAGTAGAAGTCGACCGCGATCGACTCCTTGTTCCGGTTGGTGGAGTCGAAGTACAGGGAGTGCTCGTCCTCGAAGGGCGGCCAGGTGCGGGTGGAGTCCCCGCCCTTGGCCGACTCCACCTTGATGATCCTCGCCCCGAGGTCCCCGAGCAGGGCCGTGCAGTACGGTCCGGCCAGGGCCCGGGAGAGGTCCATCACGGTGATGCCCTCCAGCGGCAGGCGGGTGGGCTGTCCGGTCTGCTCTCCGGTCATGGTCAGCCCCGCAGCCTGACGTTGACCTGCTTGATCTGGGTGAAGCCCTCGAGCATGCCCTCCAGCGAGGCCTCGCGGCCCATGCCGGACTGCTTGTACCCGCCGTAGGACTGGCCCACGACCTGCCCGCCGCCCTGGTTGACCTGCACCCAGCCGGACTCGATCCGGTGGGCGGTGTTCAGCGCGTTGTCCAGGTCGTGGGTCCACACGTAGGCGGCCAGACCGTAGTGGGAGTCGTTGGCCATCTTGACCACCTCGTCCACGTCCTTCCACTTGATGGCCACCAGCACCGGTCCGAAGATCTCCTCCTGGGACAGCCGGAAGTCGTTGCGGGCCCCGCCGAAGATGGTGGGCACGTGGTAGAAGCCCTCGGTCAGCGGGCCGTCCGCGGGCACGTTCCCGCCGAGCACGGTCGTCAGGTCGGGGTGGTTGCGCCCTTCCTCGAGGTAACCGCTGATCTGGTCGAACTGGGACTGGTTGATCACCGCGCCCATGTCCGAGGCCTCGTCCAGCGGGTCGCCGACGACCATCGCCCCCAGGCGGGCGGCGAGCTTGTCCAGCATCTCGTCGTAGATGTCCTCGTGCAGGAACAGCCGGGATCCCGCCGTGCAGGACTGGCCCTGCCGGGCGAAGCGCGAGGAGAGCATCAGGCCGTCCAGGATGCCCTCGTCCTCGATCGCGTCCGGGAACACGATGGAGGGGTTCTTGCCGCCCAGTTCCAGGGACAGGTGCGCCAACCGCTCGGAGGCCTTCGCGGCCACGCCGCGGCCCACCTCGGTGGAACCGGTGAAGGAGACCTTGTCCACGCCCGGGTGGGTGGACAGGGCGTTGCCGATCACCGAGCCGCGACCGGTCAGGGAGTTCACGACGCCGGCCGGCACGTGCCGCTGGCAGACCTGGGCCAGGTACTGGATCGTCAGGGGGGCGTCGTCGGCCGCCTTGAGGATCACCGTGTTGCCCGCGGCCAGGGCCGCGGGGACCTTGAAGGCCGCGATCATCAGCGGCGAGTTCCAGGGCAGGATGCACGCGACCACGCCCAGCGGCTCCCGGCGGGTGTACTGCAGCTGCTGGTCCCCGGCGGGCAGGGTGACGCCCTTGGACTCCCCCGCCACGCCCGCGAAGTAGCGGAACAGGGACACCAGCGTGGCGACCTCCGGCCGGGCCTGGGTCCGCAGGGCGTTGCCCGTGTCCAGGGCGGTCAGCCGCGCGAACTTCTCGGCCTCGGCCTCGATGTCGGCGGCGATGGCCAGCAGTGCCTTGGCCCGCTCGGTGAAGTGCACGCTGCGCCATTCGCCGAAGGCCGTGCGGGCGGCCGCCACCGCGCGGTCCACGTCCTCGGGGCCGGCGGCCGGCACCCGGGCGATGACCTCACCGCGGCGGGAGGGGTTGCGCACCTCGCGCCACTCGCCGGTCGCCGCCTCGACGGCGCGGCCGTCGATCCACAGCAGCTGCTCGACGCCGGCCAGGATGTCACTGGCCCTCGAATCCAGGGTGATCTCGGTCATGGGGTCCTTCTCTCAGGTGGTCTGGGGTGTCCGGGGAATGGCAGTGGTCAGCGGTGGGTGAACGTGGCCGGACGCTTCTCGACGAAGGCGGCCATGCCCTCGGACTGGTCCTCGGTGGCGAAGCAGGCGTGGTTCAGCCGGCGCTCCAGGAGCACGCCCTCGGCCAGGCTGGACTCGTAGGCGGCATTGACCGCCTCCTTGGCGAGCATGGCGATCGGCTTGGACATCCCGGCGATCGTGGCCGCCAGCTCCGCGGCCTCGCGCTGCAGGTCGGCCACCGGGACCACGCGGGCCACCAGCCCGGTGCGCTCGGCCTCCTCGGCGCCCATGGTCCGGCCGGTCAGGACCATCTCCATGGCCTTGGACTTGCCGATCGCTCGGGTCAGGCGCTGCGAACCACCCATCCCCGGGATGATGCCGAGCTTGATCTCCGGCTGGCCGAACTTCGCGTTGTCCGCGGCCAGGATGATGTCGGCCATCATGGCCAGTTCGCAACCACCGCCGAGGGCGTGGCCGGCCACGGCGGCGATGACCGGCGTGCGCATCGCGGTGAACTGCTCCCAGCCGCCGAAGATGTCCGAGGTGTAGGCCTCGGAGAAGCTCAGGGTGGCCATCTCCTTGATGTCGGCCCCCGCGGCGAAGGCCTTCTCCGACCCGGTGATCACGATCGCGCCGATGTCCTCGTCGCGGTCATAGCGGATGGCGGCGTCGAGCACCTCCTGGGTCAGCTGGTTGCTGATCGCGTTGAGGGCCTTCGGCCGGTTCAGGGTGATCGTGGCGACCCGGCCCTCGACGTTCGTCAGGATGGTCTCGTAGTCGGTGGTCATGGGTGCCCTCTCACTCGTTGCTGGTACCTGCATCTGCTCGGTCATGACGGTTCTCCTGGGGTGGGACGTGGGTGGGTTCGGGTCCGGGCGGCTCCGGGCCGGCGGCGTTCAGGCCCCGGAGGCTCCGGACGCCGCGCCCGAGTGCTCGCGGATCTGCTGGATGATCGCGGAGAAGTCCTTGGTGGCGCCCTCGCCGGCCCCGAAGGCCTCGTAGATCTCCGCGGCGAGCAGCCCCATGCGGCTCTCGGTGCCGGTGGCCTCGATGGCGTGGCGGGCCAGGCCGAGGTCCTTGGCCATGAGCGCCCCGGTGAACCCGGGCCTGAAGTCCCGGTTCGCCGGCGAGGTGGGCACGGGACCGGGCACCGGGCAGTTGGTCGTCAGCGCCCAGCACTGGCCGGTCGCGTTGGAGGCCACGTCGAACAGGGCCTCGTTGCTCAGGCCGAGCTTCTCACCCAGCACGAACGCCTCGGACACCGCGATCATGGACACGCCCAGGATCATGTTGTTGCAGACCTTGGCGGCCTGACCGGCGCCGGCCTCGCCGCAGTGCACCACGCGGCGCCCGACGACCTCCAGGACGGGCAGGGCCTGCGCATAGTCCTCCGCGGACCCGCCGACCATCATGGCCAGGGTCCCGGCCTCGGCGCCCACGGTGCCACCCGAGACGGGAACGTCCAGGGACCGGTGACCGGCCGCCGTCGTGATCTCGTGCATGGTCCGGGCGTCCTCCACCGCGATGGTGGAGCAGTCGATGAACAGCGTTCCGGGCCGGGCCGCGGCCAGCAGGCCCTCGACGGGCTCGCCGCCGTCGGAACCGTCCCTGCCCTGGTAGGCGCCCAGGACATGACGCCCGGCGGGCAGCATGGTGATCACCAGGTCGGCCTCGCGCACGGCGTCGGGCCCGGAACCGGCGATCTGCACCCCGGCGGCCCGGGCCTTCTCGAGGGCCTCCGGGACCAGGTCGAAGCCGGTCACGTGGTAACCGGCCTTCACGAGGTTCGCGGCCATCGGGCCGCCCATGTTCCCCAGTCCGATGAAGGCGATGTCCGGCAGGGCACCGGATGCGGCGGTGTTCTCGGTCATGACAGGGCCTCCTTGACGGCCTGGGTGCGGGTCTGATGGTCCGTGCCGGCCGGCTCGAAGACGGCGGCGACGTCCTCGTCGCGGACGTCCTCCAGGGTCGCCGGACTCCAGCGGGGGTTGCGGTCCTTGTCCACGAGCTGGGCGCGGATGCCCTCGCTCATGTCGGCACTGCGGATCAGGTGGCGGGCCACCCGGCGGTCCTGGTCCAGCACCTCGTGCACGGAGGGCATCTGCGCCGCCCGCCGCACCAGCTCAAGGGTGACCTTGACCGACGTCGGCGACTTGGCCCGGATCTGCGCGGCCGCCTCCGCGGCGGCCGGGTCACCATCGGCCTCCAGCGCCGCGACGATCTCCTCGGCCGTGCCGGCGGCATACGCGGACTGGATCCACCGGCGGTGCTGGAGCAGCGGCGCGGGCGGGGCCTCGGTCGCGACGGCGGCGATCGCCTCGTCGGCCTCCCGTGTCTCGAGCGCGCGGGCCAGGTCCGGCAGCGCCTCCGACGGCACGAAGTGGTCGGCGAAGCCCAGCTCGACGGCGTCCGCGCCCGTGACGTGCTGGGAGGTCAGGGCCATGTGGGTGCCGAAACCGGACGGGGCGTGGGCCAGCAGCCAGGACCCGCCGACGTCGGGAAAGAAGCCGATACCCGTCTCCGGCATGCCCAGCCGGGTCCGTTCGGTGACGATCCGGTGGGAGCCGTGGGCGGAGATCCCGACGCCGCCGCCCAGCACGATCCCGTCCATGAACGCCACGAAGGGCTTCGGGTAGTCCGCGATCTCCCCGTTCATCGTGTACTCGATGTCGAAGAAGTGGTCGGCGTCCTGCGGGTGGCCCTCCGTCACGGTGCGGTGCAGGTTGACGATGTCACCGCCGGCACACAGCCCCCGTTCCCCCGCCCCCGAGACCAGGACGGTCCGGACGCCGTCGTCCTGGCGCCACTCGTCCAGGGCGGCGCGGACCGTGTCCACCATGCCGGGCGTGATGGCGTTCAGGGCCTTCGGCCGGTTCAGGACGATATGGCCCAGGTGACCCGCCCGGCGGACGATCACCTCGGGTCCTGCCGGTTGTGCCGGTGACGTCGGCGACGATGCGTCGGTGCTCATGGTTTCCTTTCCTCCGGACCGGACCGGTGCCGGCCCGGTCCTCTGGGGGTGTCTCAGGCGTCGACCAGCATGCGGCCGACGATCAATCGCATGATCTCGTTGGAGCCCTCCAGGATCTGGTGGACCCGTAGGTCCCGGACGATCTTCTCCACCCCGTACTCGTGCAGGTAGCCGTACCCGCCGTGGAGTTGCAGTGACTTGTTCGCCGCATCGAACCCGGTGTCCGTGGCCACCTTCTTGGCCATGGCGCACAATCGCACGGTGTCGGGGTCCTTGCGGTCGAGCGCGTCGGCCGCCCGCATCAGGAACGTGCGGGCCGCCTCCAGGTCGGTGGCCATGTCCGCCAGGTCGAACACGAGGGACTGCTTGGTGGTCAGCGGGGCGCCGAAGGCGGTGCGCTCCTTGAGGTAGGCGGTGGCCTTCTCCAGGGCGGCCTGCCCGCCGCCGAGGGAGCACGCGCCGATATTGATGCGCCCGCCATTGAGTCCCTTCATGGCGATGTGGAACCCGTCGCCCTCCTCCCCCAGGCGATGGGCCACCGGGACGCGGGCGTCCTCGAAGATCACCTGGCGGGTCGGCTGGGTGTTCCAGCCCATCTTCTTCTCGTTCGGACCGAAGGACAGACCGGGGGTGTCCTTGTGGACCACGAGCGTGGAGATGCCCTTGGCACCGGTGTCCGCGGTCCGGCACATCACCACGTAGTACTCGGACGTGCCGGCCCCGGAGATGAACTGCTTCACGCCGTTGAGGACGTAGTCGTCACCGTCCCGCACGGCCCGGGTGGTCAGCGAGGCCGCGTCCGAGCCGGCCCCGGGCTCGGTCAGGCAGTAGCTGCCGAGGTGCTGCATGGTCACGAGGTCGGGGACCCATCGGGCGCGCTGCTCGTCCGTGCCGAAGGAGTCGATCATCCACACCACCATGTTGTGGATGGAGATGTAGGCCGACAGCGCCGGATCCGCCTTGGCGAGCTCCTCGAAGATCAGGACGGCGTCCTTGCGGTCCAGCCCGGCGCCCCCGTGCTCCTCGCCCACGTAGATGCCGCCCAGGCCGAGCTCGCCGGCCTCGGCCAGCACGTCGACCGGGAAGTGCTTCTCGGCGTCCCAGTCCAGGGCATGGGGAGCGATCCGCTCGGTGGCGAAGTCTCGCACGGCGTCGACGAGCGCGCGCTGGTCCTCGGTGATCTGGTACATGACTGCAGTCCTTTCTCCGTGCGGCCCAGGGGTGTCGGGCCGGACTATTTGGAGATCTTGCCGGTGCGGGCGGCGATCGGGGTGGTGAACATCGGTTGGGTGAGGAACCACGCGGCGGCGATCACGACCAGCGAGACCAGGAAGATCACCAGGCCCCACCAGTCCACGACGTCCCGGGAGGTGTACATGTGGTTCAGGTTCCGCAGCGCCCCGGTGAAGAACACCAGGAACACGTGCACGATCGTGAAGGCCACGAAGTAGAGCATCACCGGGAAGTGCACCGCCCGCGCCCACTCCACCGGGTAGGCCTTGGTGAGCTTCTCGGCGCGCTCGGGCCACCAGGTGGAGAACCGCAGCCCGGAGATGATCGCCAGCGGGGCGGCGATGAACACGGTGGTGAAATAGGCCATCACCTGCAGGGCGTTGTAGTGCACCCAGCCGTTCTCGGTGGGCCAGTCCAGGGAGGCGTACTGGATCGCCCCCGAGACCATGTTGGGGAACACATCCCAACTGGTGGGCACGATCCGCATCCAGTGCCCGGTGGCGAAGAGCAGGACCACGAAGATGATCCCGTTGAGGACCCAGAGCACGTCCAGGGACTGGTGCAGCCACTGGGACAGGGAGACCTTCTTGGGGGTGTTGCCCTTCGGGGAGAAGAAGGAGTCCTTCCTGGCGGTCCAGTACCCGGGGGGCTTGCGCTCGGTGCGCACCTGCAGTCCGGTGCGGATGATCAGCACGATGAGGAACATGTTGAAGAAGTGCTGCCAGCCCAGCCACCAGGGCATGCCCGCCGGCGCGGTGGCCGGCTGGGAGGCGTGCCCGTCGTAGGTGGCGATGAACTCCTGCACGCCCTCCAGGGTGCGCAGCCACCGGGCCCCGAGCACTACGGCCAGGGCCACCACCACCAGGGCCGCGGTGATCACCACCGGGCGCACCCACGGACGCCGCGGGGCCGCCGGGGTGGCCGCCCCCGCCGGACCCGGTGTCCCCGCCCGACCCGACGGGACCGAGGGGGCAGCGCCGGAGGGCTTGGAGGCCGCGGGTGCCGCGGCCGGGGTGGCGGCAGCACGGATGGGGTTCGCGGATGCAGGTTCGGGGTCACGGGCGGGGGCGCCCCCCATGCGCTGACGCGTGGGCGCTCCGTCGGTGGTGACGGCGGGAGCGCTCACCCCGTCGGCACCGGGGGCGCCACCCATCCGCCTGCGGGGCGCAACACCGGTGGCCTCGGGTCCCGGGGCGCTGGGCGCCGTCGAAGCCGACGCCGTGGTGGCCTGGGCTGCAGGAGCACCACCCATCCGGCGCTTCGGAGCGGGGGCAGCCGCAGTGGACGGCGCGTCACCCGCGGGGGCCGGGGAGCCGGGGGCCGGGGCGTCGGGGGCTGCGGACGACGTCCCCCCGTCCTGGCCCCCCGGTGGCACGGCCTCAGCAGAACGCGCCGCCGGGGCGCCGCCCATGCGGCGCCTGCGCGCCGGAGCAGGCGCGGGT
>NZ_CALMQR010000050.1:0-11754 GCF_937871995.1 uncultured Citricoccus sp.
TGCTCGAGGGGCGGGTCCCATTGCGTCGGGTGGCGGAACTGCCGCCCGGTCACCTCGCCCGTGGGGCCGGTGAGCTCCACCACGGGATCGAGCCCGAGGCCCTGGGCCAGGTCGACGCCCTCGTCGATCCCGGCGACCAGGGCGCACGGCAGGCCGGCGGCCACCAGGGTGTCCCGCCACTCGGCCGCGGGGCGCCGTCCCAGGGCCTCCTCCAGGAGGCCCCGGAGCTCTTCGCGGTGGGCCACGCGCTGGGAATTCGTGGCGAACCGCTCGTCCTCCGCCACGGCCGGGAGGCCGAGGGTCTCGACGAACCGCCGGAACTGGCCGTCGTTGCCGATGGCGACGGCCAGTGGCCGGTCCTGGCAGTCCAGCAACTGGTAGGGGACGATCGAGGGATGGTCGTTGCCCATCCGTGACGGGACCACGCCGGCGCCCAGCCAGGCCTGGCCCTGGTTCGCCAAGGCGCCCTGCAGGGACGAGAGCAGGTTGAGCTTGAGGTGGGCCCCGCGGCCGGTGGCCTGGCGACGGTTCAGCGCCGTCAGCACGGCGATGGTGGTGTCCTTCGCCGTCAGGACATCGACGAGGGCCACGCCGGCCTTCATCGGCAGTTCCGGCGTCCCGGTGATGCTCATCAGCCCCCCGGCGGCCTGCACGATGAAGTCGTACCCGGGCAGGTGCGCCCCACCGGCATCCCCGAAGCCGGAGATGGAGGCGTAGACCAGGCCGGGGTTGACGGCGGACAGCTCCTCGTACCCCAGGCCCAGGGCAGCCAGGCCCCCGGGCTTGAAGTTCTCCACCAGCACGTCTGCCCGGGCCGCGAGCCGGCGGGCCTTCTCCAGGTCGTCCCGGTCGGCCAGGTCCCAGCAGACCGACTCCTTGTTCCGGTTCACGGACTCGAAGTAGGTCGCCCCGGTGGCCGACGACGGCGGGGACCACGAGCGGGTGTCGTCACCGGTTCCGGGACGCTCGACCTTGATCACCCGCGCCCCGAGGTCTGCCAGGGTCATGGTGGCCAGCGGGCCGGCCAGCACCCGGGAGAAGTCGGCCACCAGCACCCCGTCCAGCGGCAGGTGGCCCTCCGCGGTCGCCGGGTCCGCGAGCGGTGACGCGACGCGGTCCGGATGCAGGTGGGGCGTGGCTGACATGATCGGGTGTCCCTCCGGGGGTCGTCGCGACTGCGGTGGATCCCAGCCTAGGGATCCGCACCGCCGGGCAGAACTGCCGATTGCGCAGTCCTGCCGCCCCGGCATTGACGATTCGTCAAGGACCGGTGCACCGGGACCGGCCGGGCCACGCCTCCCGGAACCGGCCGTGGCCGGACGCGGATCCCTCACGTGCTTCGGCGGTTCCGCAGGGTCCGGATCCCCAGGGAGAGCACCAGCAGCCCGTCGGGATGCATGGGGTCGTGCCCCGTGATCCGCGCGATGCGCTTGAGGCGGTAGAGCACGGTGTTGGGGCGGACGTGCAGGACCGTGGCGGCACGGGCGGCCTGGTACCGGTGCTGGATGTAGGCCTCGAGGGTCTCCAGCAGCCCCGTGCCGTGGTCCCGGTCGTAGGCGAGCAGGGGCTCGAGCGCGGACTCCACGAGTCCGGCGGCGTCGGCCCCCTCCGCGAGGGTGAGGCCGAGCAGCACGTCGCGGTGGGTCTGGACCCGGTCCGTGCCGGGCGTGGTCAGCGCGATGTCGGTCGCGGCCCGCGCCTGCCGGTAGCTGACCGCCGCATGATCCACGCCGCCGCCGCTGCTGCCCACCCCGGCCACCAGTCCCTCCACCTCCTGCACGGCGCGGGCGGCGGCCTCCTGCAGGCCGCGGCCGTGCTCGGGGGCCTCCACGAGCCAGACGATCTCCTCGTCCCGCAGCCCCATCAGGCCCAGCCGCCCGCGCGTCGTGCCCTCGAGGGGTTCCCCCAGGGCGCGGGACGTCACCTCCTGGGCCCGGGCGAGGTCCTGCTGCCCCGGGGGGAAGCGGAACGTGACGATCGCGTGCCGGTGGCCCTCGAGGTCGAAGCCCTGCAGGTCCAGGGCGTCCCGGAGCCGGGCGCGCGCCTCCGGCGTCGTCCGTCCGTGGATCAGGGCCTCCAGGACGTCACTGCGGAGGATCGGCCGGTTCCGGCGCAGGCCCGCCTGTTCCTCCACGTAGGCCTGGACCACCGCCGCGGACATGATGTCGACGTGTTCCATGACCCGCCCGGCCAGCCTGAGTAGCACCCGCAGCTGGGCCGGGTCCTGGAGGTCGGCGCAGTCCACGAGCTCGTCCCAGATGGTGCGCTCCCGCACCCGGTAGGCGCGCAGCAACGCCGGCAGGGGCACCGCCTGGTGGAAGCGGCGTGCGGCCGCCCGCGCGTTCAGGCGGATCTCCTCCTCGGCGGGCGGGGTCTCCGTCATCAGGGAGGTGAGCATCTGGCGGATCTTCTCCGCGGCGAGCGGCAGCACGTCGCGCTCGACGACACCGTCGGCGAAGGCGCGGTACTCGACGACCTCGTCCCGGTAGGTCTGGGCGAGACGTCGTGCGATGTCCTCGATGCGGGCGTTGACGCGTTCGGAGATCAGCAGCAGGGCGCGGGAGTCCGGATCCCGGACGTCACCGGCGGGGGCGGGCCCGGTGGCCGGCATCACCGCGGATCGGTGTAGGTGGTCTTGTGCTGGGTGTAGAACTCCCGGGCCGCGCTGCCCTGTTCCCGCGCACCGTAGCTGGATCCCTTGCGCCCGCCGAAGGAGACGTGGGGGTCCACTCCGGCCGTGGGCGCGTTGACCATGACCATGCCGGCCTGGGACCGGCGCTTGAAGTCGGCGGCGTGCGCCAGGCTGCCGGTGCAGATCCCCGAGGACAGCCCGAACTCGGTGTCGTTGGCGGTGGCCAGCGCCTCGTCGTAGTCGGCCACCCTGATCACGGCCGCCACCGGCCCGAAGACCTCCTCGCGGTTGATCGTCATGGCGTTGGTCGTCCCGGTGACCAGGGCGGGGGACATGTAGTGGCCGTCCGTGGCGAGCCGGAGCCGTTCGCCGCCGTGGACCTCCCCGCCCTCCTCGCGGGCCGTGCGGACATAGGCCAGGTTGCCCTCCAGCTGCCCGTGGCTGGAGATGGGGCCGACCGCGGAGCCCGGATCCCGGGCATCCCCGACCGTCATCGCCCCGACCCGCGCCAGGAGCCGGTCCACGAACTCGTCGTGGACGTCGGCGGTGACGATCAGCCGGGAGGAGGCGGTGCACCGCTGTCCGTTGGAGAAGAACGCCCCGTTGAGGGCGCACTCCACCGCGTGGTCGAGGTCGGCATCGCCCAGGACCACGAGCGGGTTCTTCCCGCCCATCTCGCACTGGACCTTGATCCCCTGGGCCACGCAGGCGGCCGCCAGTCCCCGGCCCACGGCCTGGGAGCCGGTGAAGCTCAGGGCGTCCACCGCGGACGACCCGGTCAGGGCCGCACCGGTCACGGCGCCGGAGCCCATGACGAGGTTCAGCACCCCGTCCGGGAGCCCGGCGTCGGCCAGGATCCTCGTCAGTTCCCAGGCGCACCCGGGGGTGATGCCGGCCGGCTTGAACACCACGGCGTTGCCGAAGGCCAGTGCGGGAGCGATCTTCCAGGCCGGGATGGCGATGGGGAAGTTCCACGGGGTGATGACGCCGACCACGCCCAGGGGGTCGTGGTGCATCTCGGCGATCAGCCCCGGCCGGACGGAGTCGATCACCGTCCCGGCGTTGCGCAGGGCCTCCCCGGCGAAGAAGTCGAAGATCTGCGCGGCCCGGTTGACCTCGGCCACGGCCTCGGCGATCGGCTTGCCGAGCTCGCGGGCCAGCAGGTCCCCCAGCTCGGCGGACCGGGCCGCCAGCTGCCCGGACGCGCGGGACAGGACCTGCGACCGGGCCAGGGGGCCGGCCTGCGCCCATCCCGGCCAGGCGTGACGGGCGGCCTGGACGGCCTCGGCGACGGTGTCCGCGTCCGCCTGGGCGTAGCGCCCGATGACGTCCGAGAGGTCCGAGGGGTTCACGTTCTCCGTGCGGTCCTCCGAACCCACCCATGCTCCGCCGACGTAGTTGTCAAAGGCCGGGGTCTGCGTCATCGCCTGCTCCTTCGTCGTCATGCCTGGAGCACCCGGTCGAGTGCCGCCGCGGCGCGGTAGCCCGAGGCCACGGCGCCCGAGAGTGACTGTGCCAGACCGGTGTGCTCACCGGCGATCGCCACGCGGCCCGCGGCCTCATCGAAGGCCGTGGCGTCCGCGGCGCTCCAGTCGAGTCCTGCCGCGCTGTAGGCGCCGCGCGTCCAGACGTCGTCCGCCCAGGTGGTGAGCAGCGGCTCGCCGTCCGGCACCATGGACGGGCGCAGTTCGCGCAGCTTCTGCGCCCACAGCGAGGGCCCGTTCCCGACGTCCAGCGCCGCGACCGCGTCCGGCCCGCCCGCGAAGGTGGACAGGGCGGCGACGCGGTGCTCGCCGTCGATGCCGAGGGACTGCCAGGACCACCACGTGTGCTCGGCGCTCTGCACGGCCGAGTCCTGCTCGGACGCCGAGACCGGCACCCCGAGCTTGGCGGCGACCCCCATGAACCGGTGGTCCAGGGCCGTGCTCATGCGTTCGGGCAGGTCGAAGCCGAACCGGAGGGAGCGCAGGAGCGGGAGCGGGACGGCGACGACGCCGGCGTCGCCCTCGACGCTGCTGCCGTCGGTGAGTTCGAAGCGCACGCCCCGCGGCGACTGCTCGACGCCGGCCACCGGGCTCTCGAGCCGGACGGCCGCGCCCAGCCGGCGCGCCAGCTCGAGCGAGAGGGACTGGTTGCCGTGGACCAGCCGGCCGCCGTCCTCGACGTAGAGGTCGCCCGCCGAGGACTCGTGGAGCACGGCGGCCTCGGCGCTCACGGCTTCCGGATCCGCGGCCAGCGACGTCGCCAGCCGCCGGTAGACGGGATCATCCCGGAACCCGGCCCCGAGGGCCTCCCGGAACACGGCCGCGACGGAGACGGACCTCTCCCCGTCCGCGAGCATGCGCCGGAGGGTGTCCCGGGCGGCGTCCATGCGCCGGGTGAGCGTGTCGACGTCGACGTGCCGGCCGTTGAGGGTGCGCCTGGCGTACCGGACGCCGTGGCTCATGATGGGGACGCCCACCTCCGCCGCGAGGCGGCGGATGGCGAACTCGGTGGGGAAGATGTACTCGCCACCGCGCTCGGTGATCACCCCGTTGGGCAGGGTGGCCGACCAGGTGCGGCCGCCCACCCGGTCCCGCGCCTCCAGCACCACGACCTCGTGGCCCTCCTTGTGCAGTTCCCACGCGCTCGTGAGGCCGGCGAGGCCGGCTCCGGCGATGACCACCTTCATCGTGACTCCCTGTTTCCGAGGTTTCCGGGGTTTCCGGGGTTTCTGACGTTCCCGAGGCTTCCGGCGTTCCCGACGCCGACGGGGTCCGGGACCGGCTCCGCGGACCCTGCCAGTTCCTGCCGGATGCGGGCCGCGGCCCGCAGTCCGCTCTCGACCGCGCCGTCGACGAACCCGCCCCAGAGGTTGGCGTTGTCGGAGGTGGCGAAGTGCACGACTCCCTGGGGTTCCTGGAGCCCGGCCAGGTCCCGCGTGAGCTGCCCCGGACGGAACAGCTGCCAGGTCGTCTCCGCCAGGTCGTCCGCCATCCAGTCGTGACCGGCCACGTCGAGGACCTCGAGGTCGTCGCGCCAGACGTCGAGGGCGGCCTGCGCGTCGCGGACGGACGTGACGTCGAAGGCCTCGTGGTCCGGGCCGAACCCCACGAGGATCGAGGCGTCGTCGGCGATGAACTCGCTCTTGACGACGGAGAGGGGGTGCTCCTGGCTCGAGTAGGCGAAGAACCGCTGGACCGGCCCCCGGACCTTGATCCACACCTTGACCCCGCGCGAGGCGGACCTCTCGGCGTTCATCCGGGCCACCGCCCCGGTCAGCGCCGGTGCGAAGCCGATCCGGTGGATCGCGTTGAACGGGGTGGTCACCACCACGCGCCGCGCCCGGAGGGTGGAACCGGAACCCGAACCGGTCTCGCCGTAGACGACGGTGGCCCCGTCCGGGTCCTGCCGGACCGACCGCACGCGCTGGCCCAGCCGGATGCTCCCGCGCACGTCCCGGGCGATGTCCCCGGCGAAGGCGGTCATGCCCCCGTCCACGCGATAGGTGGCCGAGGCCTCGTGCATCAGCTCCCAGAACCCGCCGGTGGCCGCGGCCCACCGGAGCGCGCTGACCAGGCCGACGGCGTCGAGCCGGGCGTTGGCGTGGCCCACCCACACGGACTCGTTGGCGCGCCGCTCCTCCTCGCCGAGGTCGAGCTCGTCCAGGCGGTCCTGCAGCGAGCGGGGGTCCAGGGTGGCCAGGTTCGGGGAGGCGGCGGGATCCGCGGGCCGGGGGAGGGCGGTGAGGGCATCGTGGACGATGCGCGCCTGCCCCGGGGCGATGAGGGCGTTGAACTCCTCCAGGGTGCCGGTCCGTACCTGGCCGCCGGCACCCAGCCAGTACGCCTCCTCGGTGCGGGGGCTGCGGACGATGCCTCGCCCGTACCGCGTCAGCTCCGCCCACGTGTGGGGCTGCACCCAGTGCACCCAGGTCCCGCCCAGCTCCAGGTCGTGCCCCAGGCGGTGGTCCGTCCAGACGCGTCCGCCCACGCGGTCGCGCGCCTCGAGGACCACGACGTCGAGGCCCGAGTTCGCCAGTTCCCGCGCGGCGATGAGGCCGGCGAAGCCGGCGCCGACGACGACGACGTCGGCGGACTCCTCGGGAGGGTTCGGCGGCGGGACGGACACGGGTGCTCCTTCGGGGTGGGGGTAGCGACGGCCGCCCGCGGGCGGCCGGGAGGGGTCAGGTGCCGGGGACGATCTGTGGACCGATGTCCAGGGTCGTGACGGTGGGCGGGCTCGTGATCACCAGGACGATCGCGGTGCCGGTGCCGGCGTTGCGGATGGAATGCGGGGTCGAGGTGCGGTACTCGGCCGTGTCACCCGGTTCGAGCACGTGCTTCTCCTCGCCGATGGTGACCTCCGCGGCCCCGTCGATGACGGTCACGATCTCCTGGGCGTCACCGTGCGTGTAGGGCTCATCACCGGTGCCCTCACCCTCGTCGAACTCCAGGCGGTATCCCTCGATGGCCTGCAGGGGCGGCGGGGTGAGGAGGATCTTGCGGTATCCCGCGGACTGGATGGCGGGATGGCGCCCGAGCCGGGTGACCCGTCCCGCCGGGGAGTGCTGGCTGAACAGATCGGCGAGGTTGATGCCCAGCGCCTCGGCGATGCGGACCAGCGTGGCGATGCTGGCCCCCGATTCCCCCCTCTCGAACTGGCTGATGAAACTCGGCGTGGTGCCGGTGAGCGATGCCAGCTCCCGCAGTCCCATGCCCCGGTCGGTGCGCAATTGCCGGACCCGGGGGCCGGGAGTGCCGGTGACGGAGTCGGGAACGGCGGCATCGGACTGTTCGGCGGTCATGGGTGACCGTCGCCGGGCAGTGGGAGACGTGCCGCGCTGACGTGGGCGGACGATCTGTGCATGCCAGTGCCTTCCTGATCGCATTTCCCGCCGGGAATACGGCGTGAGGCCTGTCACAAGGAGAGTGTGGATCAGCTATTGTGTTTGCCCACCATATTGCTATTCTGAACGTCATCGCAAGCAGGACTTAACGCCTGTTCAGTACGGAACGGCTCTGTGGGGCAGGCATACGGGGTCTACGGACAACCTGAGGAGTACCCATGCACACCACATCCCCGCGGCGGCGTACGATCCGCACAGTCACCCTCGGTATGGCGGCCGCGATCGCGCTGGCCGGCTGTGGCTCATCCGAACCGGAGCCCTCTGCGACCTACGACCTCGGGACGCCCGTTGCGGGCGAGGTCCCCGAGGGGGTCTTCGAGGGCGTCACGCTCACCTTCGCCGGCTCCGGCGGCATCTTCCAGGAGGGCCAGACCACTGCGGCCTGGACCCCCTTCGCCGAGGTGACGGGGGCGACGTTCCAGCAGGACGCCTTCGATCCCGGCAAGCTCAAGGCGATGGTGGAGAGCGGGAACACGACGTGGGACCTCGTCAACACCACGCAGTTCGACACCGCCCGTTTCTGCGGCACGCTGTACGAGGAGTACGACTACTCGAAGGTGGACATCTCCAAGGTGCCCGAGGGCACCATCACGGACGACTGCATGGTGCCGCAGATCCTCTACGGGCTCGTCGTGGCCTACAACACGGAGGCCTTCGGGGACAACCCTCCGACCAGCGCCGCGGACTTCTTCGACACCGAGAAGTTCCCGGGCAAGCGCACCGTCAGCATGTCGCAGTACGTCGATCCGCAGATGCTCGAGTTCGCCATCGTGGCGGACGGCGGGGACACCGCCAACCTCACCCCGGAGCAGATCCCCACGGCCATGGAGAAGTACCGGTCGCTCGGGGACGACGTCATCGGCTGGACGAGTGGCGCCCAGGCCCAGCAGCAGCTCGAGAGCGGCGAGGCCGTCATGGGCCTGGTCTGGAGCGGCCGCGGGTACGGAGCGGCGGCGGCCGGAGCCCCGGTGGCGCCGATGTGGGACGAGTGGATGGTCATGGTCGACTCCACCGGCATCCCCAAGGGCACCAAGAACCTCGACGCGGCGTTCGCGGCCGTGAACTTCTACGGGGGTGCCGAGCAGCAGGCCACGATGACCGAGGAGACCTCGTACGGCCCCATCAACACCGAGGCGAAGCCCGAGCTCGACGAGACGCTGAAGACCTGGATGACGACGGAGAACCTGGAGACGGGTCATTACCCCAACGTCGACTTCTGGGTCGAGAACTACGACGCACTCGCCACCGAGTGGTCGGGCTGGGTGACCGGGGGCTGACCCATGAGCTCCGCCACGAGAGCGCTCGCGACCGACCCCGCGCTGGCCGCCCCGCCGGCCGGCGCGGGGCCGTCCCGCCGATCACGGGTCAAGTGGGGCCCGCTGCTCCTGTTGCTGCCGGCCATCGCGGTGGTCACCATGTTCTTCCTGGTGCCCCTGGTGGACGTGTTCATCCGCAGCGTCACCGACCCGGAGCCGGGGCTGCAGAACTATGAGTGGCTGCTGACGAACCCCGTCAACCTCGAGGTCATCGCCCGGACCTTCCTGACCTCTCTCGTCGTCACCCTCGTGTGCCTGGTGGTGGCCTATCCGTACGCCTACCTGATGACGATCGTGGGGGAGCGTGCCCGGGCATGGCTCACCCTGTTCGTCATGATGCCGCTGTGGACCAGCATCCTCGTCCGCACGCTGGCCTGGATGGTGCTCCTGGCGGACACCGGCCCGATCAACGACTTCCTGGAGGCCATCGGCGTCGGCCGCCAACCGCTCATCCGCACGACCTTCGGCGTCGCGCTGGGCATGGCGCAGGTCCTGCTGCCCTTCATGGTGCTGCCGATCTACTCGGCGCTGGCCAAGATCGACCGCCGCCTGCTGTCCGCCTCCTCGAGCCTGGGCGCGAACGGGATCACCACGTTCTTCAAGGTCTACCTGCCGCTGTCCCGGCCGGGCATCTTCGCGGGGTCGATCACGGTCTTCATCCTGGGCCTGGGCTTCTACATCATCCCCTCGCTGCTGGGCTCGCCGAAGGAGGCGATGGTCTCCTCCCTCATCTACCAGCAGGTCAGCGTGTTCCTGCTCTGGGGCCAGGGCGCCGCGCTCGGTATCGCCCTGCTCGTGGTGACGCTGATCATCCTGGTGGTCTTCAACCGGTTCGTCCGGGGAGCCAGCCTCGCCCCGGGGGTGGAGCCGGAATGACCATGAAGAGAGTCCTCGTCGCCTTCTCCGTCCTCGTCATCTTCCTGCTGATCGTGCCGACCCTGGTGATCGTGCCGATCTCCTTCAACGCCTCGCCGTCCTTCGACTTCCCGCCCAAGGGCTGGTCGCTGCAGTGGTACGAGAACTTCCTCACCGACCGCGAATGGCTCAAGGCACTCGGGAACTCGGTGCTCGTGGCCATCCTGACGGCGACCGTGGCCACGGTGACCGGGGTGCTCGCGTCCCTCGGCCTGAGCCGGGTCAGGTTCCGGGGCAAGTCCCTGCTGGAGAACTACTTCCTGGCACCGATGATCGTCCCCGGGATCGTCATCGCGATCGGCCTGTACTCGCTGTTCATCCGGCTCGACCTGCTCGGCACCATCCCCGGGTTCGTCTTCGCCCACACGATCGTCGCCCTGCCGCTCGTCATCATCAACGTGATGGCCAGCCTCCAGGGCGTGGACCCGCGGCTCGCGCAGGCCGCCGCGAGCCTGGGGGCGAGCAAGGCGCGGACGTTCTTCACGATCACGCTGCCGCTGATCGTGCCGGGGGTCACCGCGGGGGCGCTGTTCGCCTTCGTGACCTCGTTCGACGAGATCATCCTGTCCCTGTTCATCCAGGATCCGAGCCTGCAGACGCTTCCGGTGAAGATCTACCGCAGCGTCACGCAGAGCACCGATCCGACGGTCGCGGCGGTCGCCGTCATCACCATGGCCGTCTCCGTGACCGTCATGCTGGTCGCCCAGCTTGCCACCCGAAAGAGGAAGGCCCTCACATGACCGAGACTGGAGCGCAGAGCGTGGGTGCAGCGGAACCCGGGGAGCGCGACCTCAGGGACGCCTCGCTGGACACCCGGACCCTCCGGCAGATCAACGAGGCCGGCATCAGCCTGAAGGGCGTGACCAAGCGGTACGGGGACAAGGCCGTGGTGGACGACATCGACCTGGTCATCGAGCCGGGCGAGTTCATGACGCTGCTGGGGCCCAGTGGTTCGGGCAAGACCACGACGCTCAACATGATCGCCGGGTTCGCGGACGTCACCGAGGGCCTGCTGCACATCTACGGCAAGCCGGTGGCCAAACTGCCGGCGCACAAACGGGACATCGGCATGGTGTTCCAGAACTACGCGCTCTTCCCGCACATGACGGTGGAGGAGAACGTCGCCTACCCGCTCCAGCGCCGCAAGATGCCCAAGGCCGAGCAGAAGAAGCGGATCGCCGAGTCCCTGCAGATGGTCCGCCTGGCCGAGTACGGCGGCCGGTACCCCGCGGAGCTGTCCGGCGGCCAGCAGCAGCGCGCCGCACTGGCCCGGGCCCTGGTCTACAACCCCCGGGTGCTGCTGATGGACGAACCCCTGGGCGCGCTGGACAAGAAGCTGCGCGAGTGGCTGCAGCTGGAGATCAAGCGCATCCACCAGGAGGTCGGCTCCACCTTCGTCTACGTCACGCACGACCAGGAGGAGGCCCTGTCCCTCTCCGACCGGATCGCCGTGTTCAACAACGGCAAGATCGAGCAGGTCGGCACGGGAGTGGAGCTCTACGAACATCCTGACACCCTGTTCGTGGGACGCTTCCTCGGGGAGTCCTCCGTGCTGCGGGCCCCGAGCTCCACGGCCACCGTCCGCGACGGCAACACCACCCTGGCGGTGGGTGACGATCACGTGACCGTCCCGGGGGAGCGCCGGGGGGTCGAGAGCCTGGCGGTCCTCGTCCGACCGGAGAACCTCTCGCTCGAACTCCCGGGTTACGTCCCGGTCTCCAGCTCGGAGAACGCCCTGCCGGTGACGGTCAAGACCGCCACGTACCTCGGTGTGGGCTGGCGGTATGACGTGGTCCTCTTCGACGGGACCAGCGGCATCGTCCGCACCCCGAACGACGCCACGCGCTTCGGGCCGGGGGACCAGGCCGTCGTCACGTGGGACGTCCGCCACGGCGTGCTGCTCGAGGACCTGGGCGAAGGGGACGAGTCCACCACGTGAGCGCAGGCCGCCGCGGCCGGCGACCACCGCGGGCCATCCGGGCCTACACCGGGGCGGTACCGGC
>NZ_CALMQR010000051.1:0-3020 GCF_937871995.1 uncultured Citricoccus sp.
CCGGCACCCTCGGCTTCGAGCTGGCCGGGTCACAGACGACGGTGCTGTTCACCCAGTGACGGTGCTGCTCACCCGGTGACGGTGCCGTTCACCCGGTGATGGGGCCGACCCGCCTACCGGGTGCCGCGGCGCACGAAGCCGGTGGCCCGGCCGACGGCCTTGCCGGCCTGGGGCGAGACGACGACCTCCTGGGCGGCCGCGGTGAAGGACCAGCCGTCCTCGGCGTTGCCCTCCCGCACGAGCAGCTCGGCCTCGGGGTCGGTGTTGCGCTTGAGGATGGCCAGCGCGATCGGGCCCATCTCGTGGTGCTGGGCGGCCGAGGTGAGCGTGCCCACGGACCGGGCGGTGCCGGCCTCGGCGGTCCCGGACTCCGGGCGCACGACCACGTCCGCACCGGGCTCCGGCAGGGTGTGGCCCGAGCCGTCGAGCTGCAGGAACGCCAGGCGGCGCGGCGGGTGGCCGAGGTTGTGGACCCGGGCGATCGTCTCCTGACCCTTGTAACAGCCCTTGTTCAGGTGGACCGCCGTGCGCACGAGGTCCACCTCGTGCGGGATGGTGCGGTCATCGGTGTCCACCCCGTGGCGGGGCCGCAGCGCCGCGATGCGCAACCCCTCGGCGGCGAGCACGCCGGCCAGGGTGAAGCCCTCGGGCAGGGCACCGAGCTCGGAGACGGGCACGAGGTACTCGGACCAGGACCAGTCCGCGGCCGGGTGCCGAGCCGGGTCGGGGTCCACGGTGTACGGGAAGCCGCCCTCGCCGATGGCCGGCCAGGGATCGCGCCACCGGACGACGTCGTCCCGCTCGTCCCACGCCGGCACGTCACCGGTGGTGCCGATCACCGCGATCTCGCCGGTCCGGTCCGCGATCTCCACGCGGGACGCGAACTTCATCCTGGTCAGCCAGTCGGCCAGCCCCACGTTCTCCCCCGGTTCCACGGTGAGCCAGGTGGTGGCGCCGTCGTCCACGAGGTGGCAGTCGAACTCGATGCGGCCCTGGACGTCCAGGAACAGCGTCTCCGTGGAGGTCCCGGGCTCCACCCCCCGGTCCAGCCGCTGGCTGGTCAGCACGTGCAGCCAGGTCAGCCGCTCCGGGCCGGAGACCGTGACCACGCCGCGGTGGGACAGGTCCACCACCGCGGTGCCGGCGGCCAGCGCGCGCTGCTCGGCCACCGGCTGGCCGTAGTGCGCGGCCACCGGGGTGTCGGGACCGGTGCCGGCCACCGCGCCGTGGACGGCGTCCGGACCGGACAGCAGGGGCGAGGTGTAGGTCATCGGGGCAGTCTTCCCTGGGTGCGGTCGGGCATCCGGTCGAGGATGGCCGAGGCGTGCGGGTGCTCCTCGCCGCCGGCCGTGGCGTCCCAGCGCCAGAACAGCTGGCCGTTGACGAGCCCGAGGATCCGGGAACCGCCCTCGTAGGGCCCGGCGGCGGAGCCGCGCAGCACGGAGTCCGTGCGCAATTGGACCTGGGGGCCCTTGATGACGCCGTAGTACAGCTCCGTCAGGGACCCGGGGTGGGTGATCTGCGCCGTGATGGGGAAGCTGTCGTCCTGGCGCCGGTACGTCTCGACGTCCTCGGCGGACCGCAGGGTCGGCACCACGTCACCCGGGGACATCCCGGGTCCGGGATCACCGTCGCGGCGTTCCCGGTCGAGTGCCCAGAACCCGGACTCCACGGTCAGCGGGCGCAGCAGCGTGCCGTCCTCCTCGCAGAGCCACGACTCGGCGCGGTACTCCAGGAAGGGCAGCTGGTGGTCCGTGAAGTCGACCCGCTGGTAGAAGATCTCGCTGTCGCTGTCCCCGGCTCCCAGCCGGCCCTGTCCCTCCCAGGAGCCGATGAGCCAGGACAGCGGAGCGAGCTCCGGCGTCAGGTCGAAGGGCAGTTCAGTGGGCACGGGGAAGGATCAGCGCTGGCCCTTGTACAGGCCCGAGACCACGAGGACGGCGAACGCCGCCATGGCCAGGCCCGCGATGACGAGCAGGACGGTGAAGAAGACCTCAAGTGCAAGAATCGACATGCGGACATCCTACTCCAGCCGGGTTCCCTCGGCGTCCCGGCCTGCAACGTGACGACCATGCCGGACCTTGTCCAGCCAGTCCGCCACGAACTCGTCGGCCGGGTAGGTGTCCAGGTCCCCCTGCAGGGCCTGCAGCACCTGGTCCCCGGACTCGGCGTCCGGCACGTCGATGCGCAGCATCTCCTCGCCGTCGCGCTTGCGGCGCACCACCACGGAGGCCCCGACCACCCCGGCCCCGTAGCCGCCGAGGACCTGGGTCAGCACCCCGCCGACGAAGCGGAAGACCCGCTCCACCGGGTCGTCGCCACCCTCCTCGAGGTCCACCGAGTACAGCTCGTTGGCCATCGGTCCGGTCTCGTTCGTCATCACGTGCCTCCTTCCGCCGGTCAGCCCGGCATGATCCTGATCACAAAGTACGCGAGCAGCCCGGCCAGGGCCACGGGCGCCACTCCCAGCGCGACGGCGGCCCGGTTGCCCACGGGACGCCCCCGTCCACCGTCCGGCGCGGTGTGCCCGCCGAGCACCGATCCCAGCGCACCGAGCACGCCGGCCGTCACGGCCGCCGGCGGGTACAGCCCGGGCAGCACGAGCGCGAGCGCGAGGGGGGCGAGTCCGGCCAGCAGCACCGCGAGCAGCGCGTCCCAGGGCCCGGGCAACCGGGCCATCCCGGCCACGGCGGCGAGCGCGAGCGAGACGGCCAGGGAGAGGGTGAGGGCGCCGGCGTCGTGCCGGGCGACCGCGGTCCAGCCGGCGACGGCGCACACGACCACCACGCCGGCCACCGTCCCGGCCGTGGACTCCAGCCGCTGGGGGCGGCCGTGGCCGCGGAACAACTGGACCAGGAAGGCGGCCACCGTGCCCAGGGCCAGGCAGATGGCGACCGGCTCGATCAGCGATCCGCCGAAGGACCGGCGGGGGTCACCGGCCTCGGGGACCGGCCAGAGGGCCACGGCCCAGGTGGCGGCCAGTCCGGAGGCCAGCAGCACGGCGGTCAGGGAGCGGCGGG
>NZ_CALMQR010000052.1:0-7187 GCF_937871995.1 uncultured Citricoccus sp.
CTGCACCCGGACCTCGAGGGAGTCCGAGTAGGGGGCCCCGGCACGGACCTCGACCTGCGTGCCGACGCCGATGCCGCGGTCCGCGAAGAACTGCAGCAGGCCCGGGTCCGCGTCCGAGATGCGCTCGACCGTGCCGGCGGTGCCCGGTTCCAGGGCGGAGAGCACGACGGCGTCCGGCAGGTCGACGGTGCCGTCCGGCCCGGGGATGGGGTCGCCGTGGGGGTCGCGGCGCGGGCGGCCGAGGTAGTCGTCCATGCGCTCGACCATGAAGTCCGAGACGGCGTGCTCCAGGGTCTCGGCCTCGTCGTGCACCTGCTCCCACCCGTAGCCCAGGACCTCCACGAGGAACGTCTCGATGAGCCGGTGACGGCGCACCATCTCCACGGCGAGCCGACGGCCCTCCTCGGACAGTTCGACCGACCCGTACGGGGAGTGCAGCAGCAGGCCCTGGTCGGAGAGCTTGCGGATCGCGTCCGAGGCCGTGGACAACCGGACCCCGGCACGGGCCGCGAGCGCCGAGGGCGTCACCGGTTCGTCCGACCATTCCTGCAGCACCCAGACGACCTTGAGATAGTTCTGGGAACTCGTCGAGAGCCGGGAGACAGACACGCTCACAGGATAGCGACACCGCGTCACCGGACCGGGCCACCGCGCTGCCGGCCCGGCCCGCGGGACGACCAGTCGGGCCCGGGGAGGCTCCATGGCGCGGCAGACTGGTCCCATGCCCCATCCCACCTTCCCCAGCGCTCAGGACCGTGCCGTCACCCTCCTCGGCCGCGCCCTGGCCAGACAGGATCTCGACGCCGTCACCGCGCTCGTGGACCCCCTGCCGGACGACCAGGTCACCCGGGTCCTGGAACGGCTCGGCACCGACCACCGCGCCGTGGTCTATCGGTTGCTGCCGAAGGACACCGCGCTGGCCGTCTTCGAGCGGCTGGACGCCTCCCTGCAGGGTGAACTCGTCGGCGCCCTGCGCGAGGAGGACGTGGCCTCGACGTTCGCGGAGCTCGAACCGGACGACCGCGTGGGGCTGCTGGACGAGCTCCCCGCCTCGGTGGCGACCCGGTTGATGCAGGGCCTGCCGGACCAGGAACGGGACCTGACCGCCGTCGTGCTCGGCTACCCGGCCGGCTCGATCGCCCGGAGAATGAGCCCCGAGTACGTCACCACCCGCGCCGAGCACACGGCCCGGCAGGCCCTGGACCGGGTGCGGTCCGGGCTGGCCGACGCCGAGACGGTCTACACCGTCCCGGTGATCGACGACGGCCGGAAGGTGCTGGGCGTGGTCAGCCTGCGCGCCCTGTTGCGGGCGGCCCCGGAGGCACCGGTGTCCGCCCTGATGCGCCCGGCGTACACCGCGACCGTCACCGACCCGGCGGAGAACGCGGCACGCCGGTGCGCGAACCTGAAGGTCCTGGCTCTGCCCGTCGTCGACGCGGAGGGACGCCTGGTCGGCATCCTCACGGTGGACGACGCCCTGCGGATCCTCGAGGACGCCGACTCCGAGGACCAGGCCCGCATGGGCGGGTCCGAACCGTTGCGCCGGCCCTACCTCGCCACCCCGGTGCTGAGCCTGGTGCGCTCCCGGGTGGTGTGGCTGCTGGTGCTGGCGATCGGCGCCACGCTCACGGTCCAGGTCCTGGAGGTCTTCGAGCAGACCCTCGAGCAGATGGTCGTGCTCTCGGTGTTCATCCCCCTGCTCATCGGCACGGGCGGCAACACCGGCAACCAGGCGGCCACCACCGTCACCCGCGCCCTCGCCCTGGAGGACGTCACCCCCGGGGACATCGCCAAGGTCATGCTCCGCGAGCTACGGGTGGGCCTCAGCCTGGGACTGGCACTGGGCACCGCGGGCTTCGCCGTCACCTCGGTGGTCTACGACGTGTCCATCGGCACGATCATCGGGCTCACCCTGGCGAGCATCTGCACCATGGCCGCCACCGTCGGCGGGGCCATGCCCCTGATCGCCAAGGCCATCGGCGTGGATCCCGCGGTCTTCTCGAACCCGTTCATCACCACCTTCGTGGACGCCACCGGCCTGCTCGTCTATTTCTTCATCGCGCGGGCCGTGCTCGGCCTGTGAGCCGTGCCGTGCCGGATGCCCCAGCGCGTCAGAGCCCGTAGTGCTGGGCCCACTCGAGGGCGTCCGTGGCCTTCTCGGCGCCGAGCTTGGCGTACAGGCTGCGCAGCTGGCCCTTGATCGTGTTCTCGGACCGGACGGTGTGCTCGGCCATCTGCTTGCGCGTCATCCCCTGCCGCAACAGCTCCAGCACCTCCCGCTCCCGGGCTGTCAGCACGGGCGGCTGCTCGCGGGTCAGGACGGGTTGCGGCAGCGCGGACAACCGTGCCGCCTGGTCCTCGGTGACGATGCCGTACCGGAGCAGGTCCGGCAGGCACCCCAGGTGGACGAGCGTGACCAGGTCGATCAACTCTCCGTCCGGGCCGGGCAGGCCCGCGGCCTCGTCCGGCAGGCCCTCGGCGGTCCTGCCCCCCGCCACCGAGGTGGCATAGGACCGCAGCAGCGCAGCCACCACCTGCTGCTGGCGGCCGACGCGCGGTGGCCGGCTCAGGGCGCGCAGGGCGCCGTCCACGGACCCCTGGCCCAGGCAGCGGCACGCCTCCAGGTTGGCCAGGGCCGAGTTCTGCTGCCAGCCGCGGATCTCCGAGGTGGTCCCGCCCACCAGTTCGGCGTAGTGATGGGCCTCGGTCAGCAGGCGGTCGGCCAGGGGGGCCCGGGAGGCATAGGGCCGGTCCCGGCGCAGGGTCCGGACCTGCCGACGGGCCGTATCCGGGTCCCCGCGGAGGGTGCGCAGCAGCGCCAGCAGCTGCGCGTGCGCCGACCAGAACTCGTCCGTGTCTGGCTCGGCCGGCAACCGGGCCAGCACCTCCTCGGCCCCCGCCAGGTCGAGTGCCGCCAGGGCACACCAGGCGCGGGCGAGGTCTCCGCACCGCCTGACCTGCTGCCGACCCCTGCCGACCCTGGACAGCGGGCCGTCCAGTTGCGCCAACCACGACCGGGCCGGCTGGAACTCCCCCTGGTGGGCCGCGAGCAGGGCCAGCTTCGACAGGGCGTCGGCCTCGAGGAAGTCATGGCTCCCGTGCCGCGCGAGATCGAGGGCGCTGGTGTAGGCCAGGCCCGCCTCGTCGAGCCGGTCGGCGAAGTGCAGGCACAGCCCCGCGTGCAGTTCGGCGATGCTGGCCAAGGGAATGCTGATGGGACCGGAGTCCAGTGCCCCGCGCACGGCGCGCCGCAGCTGGACCGCGGCCTCGGCGGCCGCCGCGTAGTGGCCGGACAACCGCAGGTAGCTGATCTCCACCATCCCGAACGCCACCGCACGACCGTTCGGGGTGAGGTACTTGCGGGCGGCGCGAGCCCGGAGCCGGGCCGCGGTCCGGTCCTGGCGCAGGTCCGGTTCCACGGACGGCAGGGGCAGGGTCAACCCCTCGGGCCCGGCCGAGGCCATGATCCGCAGGGCCACGCGCAGGTGGTCCTTCTGGGCGAGCACGGGCTCGGGGATACGGGCCAGCAGCGCCCGGAGGTACCGCGCGTCGGACGTGAACAACTCGGCGGCCCGGTCGGCCAGCACGGTGTCGAAGGGTATCCATGCCCCGCGCCGGGCCGCGGTCTCCAGGGCCACGCCCACCCGCCCGGCCCGGTCCGTGGCCTCCACCGCGGCGCGCACCATCGAGTCCACCCGGTCGGGTGCCTTCTCCTGCAGGCAGTCCGTGAGGCACCACCGGACCAGTTCGGGCATGAACCATCCTCCCGTGCCGTCGTCACGGATCAGGGCCTCGGTGGCCAGGTCCCGCAGCGCCGGCGCCGGCGACCCGCTGGCCGGCTGGAACTGGCGCAGGACGGCGTCACTGAACTCGGGCAGGTAGGCCGTCTCGGCCATGACCCCCCAGGGGTCGCGGGCTCCCAGCCATTGCAGCAGGGGAACGATCAGGGCCTGACGCGCTGCCCGGGGGGACGGCGACGGGACGAGCAGTGCCCGGACGGCCACGAGCCACCCCCCGGTGAGACGGTAGACCGTCTCCGGATCCGCCGATGCCGGCCGGGCCGGCCCGCCCGGTGGCGGTTGCGCCAGCGTGCCGATCTCCTCGGCGGTCAGCAGCACGTCCGTCGCGTCGGCGAGGCGGCACGGGTGGACGGCCGCCACGTCATGGATGGGGGCGTTCGCGCTGGCGATCACCGCCACCGGACCGTCCCGTTCCGCCAGGCATTGCCCGACCCGTCGGCTGAACGCCTCGGCGTCCTCGAGCGCGCTGTCCCACTGCAGGACCCGTTCCTGCACTGCGGCGTCCGGGGCTTCCGGGGCTTCCGGGGCTGATCCCGGTCCCTGTTCCACCCAGCCGGCCGCGAACCATTCCGCACCCGTCCCGCCGGGCGCCCGGATGACGAGCAGCCGCTCCTCCGGAACCGGCTGCCTCCGGAATCGTCGCAGGGCAGGGTGCGGCTGCCCCGCCCCGTTCGGCCGCGGGGATCCCGCCGCCTGAACGTGGCTCAGACCTGTGTCCATCATTGAGTTCTCCCCTCTCAGCCGCCAGTTTCTCATGTCCGGACCGGTCCGGAGCGTCCTGCGTCACACCACCGGGACACCGGGGCCTTGACCGTTCCACGGCACGGGCCGGATCATCGGCTGCACGGCGACCGGCCCCTCCACGTGGCCCATCCACCGTTCACCCACCCGGCCGCGCAGGAAGGCGCTCATGGAGGTCATCGACCTGTCCCGCATCACCCCGGACCTCACGCCCCTGATCGGCGGCAAGGCGGCCGGGCTGGGCGCGCTCATCGCCGCGGGTGAGCGGGTGCCCGCCGGGTTCTGCCTGACCACCCAGGCGTACCGGGCCGGTGCCATCCCCGAGGACGCGGTCCTGACCGCCTACCGCGCCCTCGGCGGCGGTCCGGTCGCCGTGCGGTCCAGCGCCACGGCGGAGGACCTGCCCGGCGCCAGCTTCGCCGGCCAGCAGGACACCGTCCTGGGCGTGGAGGGTGAGACGGCGCTGCTCGATGCGATCCGGCAGTGCTGGGCCTCCCTCGGCAACGAGCGCGCCGTCGCCTACCGGGCCGGGCAGGGACTGCAGGACGCGGAACTGGCGATGGCCGTCGTCGTGCAGGAGATGATCACCCCGAGCGCGGCCGGGGTGATGTTCACCGCCAACCCGCTGACCGGCACCCGCACCGAGACCGTCATCGACGCGGTCCCGGGCCTGGGCACCGGCGTGGTGGACGGCACCATGGACACCGACCACTACGTGCTGCCCGCACGCGGCCCCGTCCCGGCCGACCAGCACCACGGCTGCCTCTCCCCCGGCCAGCTCGACGCGCTGCGCGCGGCCGGCCACCGCGTGCAAAGCGCCCTCGGCAGCCCCCAGGACATCGAGTTCGCCTACGACGCCCGGGGCACCCTGTGGCTGCTGCAGTCCCGGGCCATCACCACCCTCTTCCCGCTCCCGGCCGGGAACGATCCCGACGACCCCCGGATCTACATGGAGGTCGGCCACATGCAGGGCCTGCGGCGCCCGGTCACCCCAATGGGGATCTCCGTGCTGCGCGAGACCACCCGCCGCTGGTTCCAGCTCATCGGCGTCGACGATGCCGCGGTCGACCCGTTCCTCGTGGACATCGGCGGCCGGCTGTTCATGGACCTCACCGGCTTCGTCCGCAGCCCGCGGCTGCACGACCGGGTCCCCGAGATGGTGAAGGTCTACGGCCCGGCCGTGGCCCGGGGCGTGCGCCGCATCCTCGACGACCCCCGCTACGCGCCCCGGCCCGCGGCTCCCGGCCGCCGCGCGTTCTCCCGCCGGGCGACGGCGCGGCTGCTCCTGGCGGTGCTCCCGGCCTCGCTGTTCGGCGCCCTGTGCGCCCTGGCCCGGCCGGCCGCCGCCCGCGAGCGCGCATTCGATGAACTCGACAGGGTCCGCCACCAGCCCCGGAACGCCCCGGTGGACACCGCCGGCCGGATCCGCTCCGCCGCCGGGCTGCAGGACGACACGATGACCGGGCCGATGATGCGCGCGCTGCCGCCGCTGTGGGCGGCGCTCATCGCCCAGGGGGTGGCCGGCTGGCTGCTGCACGGCATCATGCGGCCGGGCGAGCTGAACGCGACCCTGCGCGGCATGCCCCACAACGTCACCACGCAGATGGACCTGCAGCTGTGGTCCGTGGCCGAGGCGGCCCGCCCGCACCGCGAGTTGCTGCTCGGCACTGCCCCGGACGAGCTCGCGGCACGCTTCCGGCGCGGCGAGCTGCCCGAGTTCGGCCTGACCGGGTTCCTGAGGGAGTACGGGATCCGCGGCAGCGCCGAGATCGACGTCGGCTCCCCCCGGTGGGCCGACGACCCCACCCCGGTCTTCGCCGCGCTGGCCGGTTACCTGCAGGTGTCCGACCCGGACCAGGTCCCGCCCGCCCGGTTCGCCCGCGCCGCTGCCGAGGCCGAGGCCGCCCTGGCGGACCTCACCGACCGGGCCCGGCGGGTCCGCCCGGTCCGGGGCCGGATCGCCGGCTCCCTGTTGCGCCGCAGCCGGGAGCTGGCCGGCCTGCGGGAGCTGCCCAAGTTCCTCTGGCTCACCCCCCTGGCGGAGGTCCGCCGGCAACTGCTGGCCGCCGGAGCCGACCTCGCCGGGCGGGGGATCCTGGACCAGCCGGACGACATCCTGTTCCTGACGCTGGACGAGGCCCTTGAGGCCGCCGGCGGAGCCGACCTGCGCGCGGTGGTGTGCGGCCGCCGTCGGGAGCACGACCGCGAGACCCGACGGCGGCAGGTCCCCGGGCTGCTGTTGTCCGACGGGACCAATCCGCAGGCCCTGCCGGACGAGCGGGCGGTCGAGCACGGACCCGACGTGCTGGTCGGCCAGCCGGCGGCCACCGGTGTGGCGACCGGGCCGGTGCGGATCGTGTACCACCCGTCCGAGGCGCGGTTGCAGCCCGGTGACATCCTCGTCGCCCCGACCACCGACCCGGGCTGGACCCCGCTGTTCCTCACGCTGGGCGGCCTCATCACGGAGACCGGCTCGCCCATTGCCCACGGACCCACCGTGGCGCGCGAGTACGGCATCCCCGCGATCATCTGCGTGCCCGACGCCACCACCCGGCTGACCGAGGGACAGGTGGTCACCATCGACGGGGCCACGGGGCTGGTCCGGATGCACGGACCCGAGGAGCCGGGCGGCGCCGAGGACGAGGG
>NZ_CALMQR010000053.1:0-17379 GCF_937871995.1 uncultured Citricoccus sp.
ATCCGCCCGGTGCGGTTGCCGCCGTGGGCGGCGGGGGCGAGCCCGACCACGAGGACCCGCGCGGACTCGTCCCCGTAGGAGGGCACGGGCCTGCCCCAGTACGGCTGGTCGGCGAAGGCCCTTCGCTTCTCCCCGGCCACGGTCTCGCGCCACTGGACCAGCCGCGGGCAGGCCCGGCACACGCTGACCCGCGCGTCGACCTCGGCCAGCGAGGACGCCGATGCCGCCAGGTCCCGGACCTGGTCGGCCGAGGCCGCGGCCGGCGTCGTGGGCAGTGCGGGGTCCTCCGGCCAGCCGGTGCCCGGCGGCACGGGTGAGGCGAAGCGCCGTCCCGTCAGCGGATGCGGGAGCGCTTCCGCATCCGGTGACGGGACAGCGCCGGGGTCCTCATCGGGGTGATCAGCTGTCATCATCCCGAGTAGATCACACTGCTCACACCCGGGGCGCCTGCGATCTTCACACCCCTCTCCGCCGGGCCTACCCTGAAGGGGGATCGCGTCCAAGGAGAGTGCGTCATGGCGTTCGTCCAGCTGATCGAATACACCACCACCCGGCCCGAGGAGGTGGCCGAGGTCCTCGCCGAGTGGGAGCGGGCCACGCAGGGCAAGCGCACGGCGCGCCGGGCCGTGTGGATGACGTACCGCGACAACCCGGACCGATACTGCGAGGTCGTCTTCTTCGACTCCTACGAGTCGGCCATGGAGAACTCGCAGCTTCCGGAGACCGCGGAGTTCGCCAGGAGGATGCGGGAGCTCGTGGACGGGGAGATCACGTTCCGCGACTTCGACGTCGTGGACGAGCGCGAGCTCTAGGCAGGAACCGCCGGCGTTACGGTCACGATGCACGGTGAGACACGCCGCGCGAACCACCGTCCATCGTGCTCGTAACCAACTCGAGGCGTCAGCGCTCCCCCGTGCCCGCCCTCTTGCGCGGCCCGGGGACCTTGGCGTCGGACTCGCGCAGGTACAGCGGCTGCACGGGCAGCAGGCCCCGGCCGCGGCGCAGGGAGAGCTCGCCGACCAGGCCGAGGGCACCGGCGTCCGGGACGGTGGTGCGGAACTCCGGGACGGAGGACAGCACGTCCGGGTAGAGCCCCGCCCCGGCGCCGTAGACCGGCAGCGGGGTGACGTCGGCCGGGGCGGTGACGAACGGGCCGTGGAGGCGCTGGAACTGCCCGCCCACGTGCGAGTAGTGCGCCCAGTAGACCTCGCGGCGGCGGGCGTCGGTGGCGACGACGAACTCGTCCACCCCGCGGCGCCAGGCGTCCTCGGCGGCGGGGTGGGCGATCGCGTCCAGGCTCATCACCCCGTGCACGTCCAGCCCCCAGGCGAAGGCGAGCGAGCGGGCGGTCACCAGCCCGGCGCGCAGCCCGGTGAACGGCCCGGGCCCGACGCCGGCCACCACGGCCCCGAGGTCCGCCGCGGCCACGTTCGCCTCCCGCATGACCTGCTGCACGGCGGGGGCGAGCACCTCGGCGTGGGTGTTGGTCTCGGTGGTGGAGAAGCGGGCGAGGACCTCGCCGGAGAGCACGACGGCGGCGCTGGCGGTCGCGGAGGCATCGATCGCGAGCAGGGGGCGGGGGGCGGAGGTCACGGGGTCCAGTCTACGGAGCACCCGTACCCGTCACGGCGGCTCCGGTGAAAACCCGACGCCACCAGCGACTCATCCTCCCCGGGACCACCCCCGTGCACTAGATTGAGCGTGTGACAACCCCTCCCCCTCCGGGTGCCTCGACGCCTGCCGAGGACCTGACGGAACTCGCCTCGGCCCTGGACGAGGCGGCGCTACGCCACAACTTCTCCGGTGCCATCTCCATTGACGTGGAGGGCTCCCCCGTGCTGTCCCGCGGGTACGGGCTGGCCGAGCGTGTGCTGCGCATCCCGAACACGCCCGAAACCCGGTTCGGGGTGGCGAGCGTGTCCAAGGCCTTCACGGCACTGGTCATCATGTCCCTCATCGAGGACGGCTCCCTGTCTCGGGTCTCGAGGGTGCGGCCCATGCTCGGCCTGGACCTGCCGGAGATCGACGATGACGTGACCCTGGAGCACCTGCTCGGCCACACCTCGGGCCTCGGCGACTACCTGGACGAGTCGGCCGACTGGGAGGTCACCGACTACGTGCTGCCCGTCCCCACGCACACCCTGGCCGAGACCGAGGGGTTCCTGCAGGTGCTGCACTGCCCGCAGGTCTCCCGGCCCGGAGAACGGTTCGCCTACAACAACGGCGGGTACATCGTCCTGGCGCTGGCCGCCGAGCGCGCCTGCGGCCGGAGCTTCCACGAGCTGGTCACCGAGCGGGTGCTCGCCCCCGCGGGCATGGGCAATACCGGCTACCCCCGGCTGGACGAGCCCGCCGCCGGTACCGCCACCGGGTACCTGCGGTGCGACTCGGTGCGCACCAACGTGCTGCACCTGCCGGTGCGCGGCAACGGCGACGGCGGTGCCGTCACCACGGTCGAGGACCTCAGCAGGTTCTGGCGCGCCCTGGCGGACGGCAGGATCGTCTCCCGTGGGGCGCTGGCGGAGTTGACCCGCCCCCGGCACCACGACGAGTACGAGGGTCTGCGCTGCGGGATGGGCTTCTGGCTCGACGAGGACGGCCCCGGTTGGATCCTGGAGGGATACGACCCCGGCATCTCGGTGCGCACCCGCTTCGACCCGACCACCCGGACCACCGTCACCATCGTCTCCAACGACTCCGAGGGCGCCTGGCCGGTCATCCAGCGCTATGTGGACTGGCTGAATCCCTGCGGATCCTGGATCTGACCCGCTGCACCCCAGCACGGCGCCTGCCTGCCTGCCTTCGCTGCGCGACCAGCCCCTGCACCTGCACCTGCACCTGACCAGTAGCAACCGAGTACACCACCCCGTTTCCCGTCCCCTCCGGCCCGCCTACCGTGTGAGCAGCACCGGCGACGGGAGGGGCGACCATGGCGACACCCACTGGGAGCACCCTGGGCCGCCGGGCCGCCCTGGCGGTGCTGGCCGGCGTCGTGATCTCCACCGGCGCCCAGGTGAAGGCGACCCCCTCCGCGACGGGTGACGCCCGGTTCACCTCGGTATCCCCCGAGCCTGCGGGACGGGGACGGACCGCGCTGACCGGAACCGCGCGCTACACCGCGGAGTCCACGGCCTGGGGGCACGCGACGGTGACCGACCGGCACACCGGACAGCGCACCCCGGTGGCCCTCGACTACGGACGGCTCTACGCGTTCGGGTCCTCCACCATCGCGCTGTCCGGCCCGCGCTTCGCCGCCGAGTTCCGGGGCATGCCGTTCTACAACGGGGGTCACAGTGGTGAGCTCGCCGAGGAGACGGTGGCGCGCCTCGGTTCCCACCCGGCGCAGGACACGGCCTTCCGGCCCACCCACGGCCAGCGCGGGGCCATCCTGCTGCTGAACCTCGGCAAGAACAACCTCAACGGGGCCGGTGGGACCCGGGACGTCGGCACGCTGCTGCAGTGGACCCGGGACGCGGTGGCCTGGAACGGTGACACCAATGTCCTCGTGATGGGCCACTTCGTCAACACGCACACTCCGCGCGCCGGTTCGGCGCTCCGGGACGGGGTCACGGCCTACAACGCCGCGGCCCGCGCCGAGTTCGGCCGGCAGTTCCTCGACCTGGGCGGGTTCCTCACCTCACCGGAGGTGTGGGGGTACGCCGGCATCACCCCGACGCCGGCAGACCGGCAGGAGCAGGCGGCCGGGAACAAGCCGCCCTCGCTGTCCAAGGACAGCGCGCACCTGAACCCTGCGGCCGAGGCGGCCGTCGCCCGCCTGGTGCACGAGCACCTGCGTGAGCTCGGTTGGTTGCGCTCCGGGCCCGGGTAGGCCACCACCCCCTAGGATCACGGTGTGGAGACTGACCCGAACGGATCGATGGCCCTGCTGCGCCGTGTGCGCGCGGGCCTGGACCGCCTCTCCCCCGCGGCTTCCCTGGCGGAGCAGCAACGGGGTGCGGTGCTGATCGACGTGCGCACCGAGACCCATCGCGCCGAGGCCCCGGGCATCCCGGGCGCGATCGTGATCGACCTGACGGTGCTCCCCTGGCGGCTCGATCCCGGCTTCGAGTACCGCATCCCGGAGGCCACCCGCTGGGACACCCGCTACGTGCTGTTCTGCCGGCACGGCTACGCGTCGTCCCTGGCGGCGTGGAACCTGCGCCAGATGGGACTGCATCGCGTCACGGACATCGACGGCGGCTTCGAGGCCTGGCAGCAGCACGGCCTGCCGGTCACCTACGGAGACTTCGACGTCCGCACGTGACCGACAGGCCCGGCCGCGAGCGCTCCGCGGCAGAGTATGAGTGCTCCGGATTACTGCATGAACATCAGGAAGAAGAAGAACGCCGCCAGGACCAGGAGCACCAGGGCGATCCCGACGGCCGTCCCGGCCTCCAGGCGCTTGGGGTTCGATCCGTAGACGGTCCGATAGTGGGTACGGCTCTGAGAGTTGTTCATGGTGGCCCCTCCGAAGAGTTCAGCGGAAATCCGCACGTGCGTATGAGACGGGAACCGGCGCGGCGTTTCTTGGGGATGGCCGAGCGGTTACCTGAACGCGAGTCTAGCGAGCGCCGCCCCTCAAGAGCTAGAGATCTGCTCAACATCCATCGCATACGACGGTATGTGTCGTGGAGCGTCCTGCAGCGCACCGGGGGCACTGGGGATCCAGCACGACCACCACCCGGGGTTCTCGTGTGTCGCGGATGCACGTGCAGATCGCCGTGGTCCTGCCGTTGAGTCGGCCCATGGTCTACTTCGCCTCCGTGGCATCAGGGTTTCCTGCTTGCCGAGGAACCTACGCACGGACGCCACGGGGAACATGCGAGGGCCATACTCGTTGACCTCTTGGTGCCCCGTGACCAGGCTCTTTACGACGCTTTCACAGCATGGGACCACGCAGGGTTGTCAGTGGGGCAGTGCCGCGGAGGCCCAGCGGGGCCCGTAGGCCAGGACGACGGCGGTGCGCGCCTCGTCCTGCCCGGCACCGTCCTCGTCGGAGAAGTCGGTGATGATGGTGCCGGCCTCGGCGTCGGCGCGGACGCCTTCGCCACCGCTCGTTCCCCCACCGGTCGCGCGCAGCAACTCGATGTCCAGCCACGACGCCTCGGGGTCATCGGGCCAGCCGGCCAGGGACTCCGCCAGTCCCCTCCCCCACTCGACGACCGTCACCGACCGGTCCACGGTGGTGTCCAGGTCCAGGTCGGACAGCTCGCCGGCGGATGCGAGCCGGTAGGCATCCACGTGCACCAGGTCGGGTCCGCCCTCCTGGGACGGGTGGATCCGGGAGAGCACAAACGTCGGAGAGATGATGCCCTCCCGCACGCCGAGTCCCGCCCCGAGGCCCTGGGTGAAGGTCGTCTTCCCGGCCCCGAGCTCCCCGGTCAGGATCACCACGTCACCGGCCCGCAGCTGCTGGGCCAATTGCGCGGCCCATGCCTGCGTCGCGGCGGCTCCGTCCAGCGTCACCTCGAGCCGGGCCAGCGGGTGCGGGACCGGCACGTGGACGGATCTCACCGGCTCTCCCCCGTGGGGATCCCGGCGTCCACGCCCGGATCCGTGTCCACGTGGATCCTCGGGACCCGGGCACCGATGCGGGTGACGAGTTCGTAGTTGATGGTCCCGGCCGCGGCGGCCCACTCGTCGGCGGCGATCCCGGACTCCGGGCCGAACAGGTCCACCCGGGCCCCGATGGGCGCTGCGGCGGCGTCCTCGGTCCGCAGGTCCACCACGAACTGGTCCATGGCGATCCGCCCGGCCACCTCGTACCGCTGGCCGCCGATGGACACGGGGGCGGCGATCGCCGTCCGCGGCACCCCGTCCCCGTACCCCAGGGGGACCAGGGCCAGGCGTGTGGGGGCGGAGGTGTGGTACCGGTACCCGTAGGAAACGCCCTGGCCGGCGTCGACGGCCTTGTTGTTCGCCACCGTGGTGGTGACGGTCATGGCGGGGATGAGCCCGAATTCCTCAGCGGGACGGTCGCTGAACGGTGAGAGTCCGTAGATCCCCAGGCCGGCTCGGACCAGGTCCAGGTGGGCATCCGGACGCCCCAGGATGCCCGGGGTGTTGGCGATGTGCCGCAGGTCCACGGTCAGCCCGGCACTCTTGGCGGTCTCCACGGCATCGTGGAACAGGGCCAGTTGCTCGTCCGTCTCGGCGTCGCGGTCCTCCTCGTCGGCCACGGCCAGGTGGGAGAAGATCCCGACCACCCGGATCACCCCGGCCTCCTGCAGCTCGGCGGCCCGGGCCACCACGCCCGGCCAGTCGGCCAGCGTCGCCCCGTTCCGTCCGAGCCCGGTGTCCACCTTGAGGTGCACCCGCGCAGGGCGTTCCAGGCGCTGCGCGGCCTGGGCGATCGCCTCCAGCTCCCAGCCGGAGATGCCGAGGTCGATGTTCTCCTCGATGGCCCGCCCGAACGGGGTGTCCCGGGTGTGCAACCAGGCCAGCGTCGGCGCGCTGAGCCCGGCGGCCCGCAGTTCCAGCGCCTCGGACACGTGTGCCACCCCGAGCCAGGTGGCCCCGGCCTCCACGGCTGCGCGGGCCACGGGCACCGCACCGTGTCCGTAGCCGTCGGCCTTGACCACGGCCATCAACGCGGACGGCTGGACCCAGGACCGCAACTGGGCCACGTTGTGCCGGATCGCGGCCAGGTCCACGACGGCGGCCCGCTCAGCGGGGAGAGAGGGCCCGGTTAATGTGGCGGATCCAGCCGGACCGGTAGGCCCGGTGATACCCACCGGCTGCAGGGCCGGCGGGGTGTGGAAGTCGGTGATGGCGTCGCTGACAGAAGACATGATGGGCCCCATTCTTCCATCACACCCTGAGTGCACCATGGTGGGCGTGCGCGTACGCTCCGGACGCGTATCGAACGGGTGCCTGGCTGGTGGAGACACAGTGGTCCCCCGTACGTCGTGGGTACCCGTCGCAGCTGCCGCAGCTGCGGGATAATGACCTACACGCCGGGTGGGGACAGTGTTTTCCCGGTCGCCGGTTCTTTGCCAGACGCCATGACGTCACGCACGGCACCTGCCAAGGCTGAGGCGCCGAAGGGCCCCTGAGCTGCGGAGCGCTGCCCGGCCATGCCGTGCAGCCATGCCGCAGCGGCCACCTTCTCCACCGTGGCGGTCGGGCCGTCGTGTTCAGTCCGCGCAAGGGCGGAACCGATGAGGCCGGCCAGGGTGTCCCCGCTGCCGGCCGTCGCCAGTTCGGGGCCGCCCTCGTTCTGGACGATAGTCTGTCCGTCGGGAGCGACGCAGACGGTGGTCGGCCCCTTGAGGACCACGACGACGCGCAGTTCCTTCGCCGTCCGCCGCGCGGTGGCCACGGGATCCCATCCGGCCACTGCAGCGAAAGAGACGTTCATATCCGGGGAGAGCCGGCTGACCAGGCGCCGCAACTCCCCCTCGTGCGGAGTCAGCACGACGGGGGCTCCGGCGGCGCGTAGCCGGTCCAGGTCCTCCAGGGTAACCAGGTCCAGCGCGGAGGCATCGAGCACCAGCGGCAACGCGCCGTCCACACAGGCCTCGACGACCTCGGCCAGACGCGAGCGCGCATCGTCGTCGGAGCCGAGTCCCGGTCCGGCCACCCACGCCCGGGCCTTCCCTTCGACCGCGTTACCGGCCACCACTTCGGGACAGGCCGCGAGGACGAGGTCCGCGGCCCGCTGCGGACCGGCGTACTGGACCATTCCCAGCCCCGAGGCCACGGCCGCGTGGCAGACCAGCACCGCGGCCCCGGGGTACCGCTCCGATCCGGCGCACACCCCCAGGACGCCGCGGCGGTACTTGTGGTCGTCCCATGCCGGAGGCGCGAAGACCGCGAGCGCCTCGTCGCGCTCCACCGAGGACACGTCCGGCGTTCCCAGGTACGGCCCCAGCCCGATGTCAACGAGTTCCACACGGCCGGCGGCGTGTGCCCCGGCACCGATGAGCAGTCCGGTCTTGAGGGCACCGAAGGTGACGGTCAGGTCCGCGGGGATCACTCCCCCGGCCACGTGGCCGGTGTCCGCGTCCACGCCCGAGGGCAGGTCGCAGGCGACGACGGTGACCCCTGGCGGCACCGGCGGTATCGACGCCGGTTCCCAGCCGCCCCGGGCCCCGGTCCCCAGTACGGCATCAATGACGAGCACGGCGTGGTCCGGGATCTGCTCCCGCACCCGGCCACCGGCGCGCAGCAGCGCGTCCAACCCAGCCTCGTGCATCCGGGCTCCCGTCGGCACGGCGACGGCGTCCACGCCCCGCTGACGTAGGAAGCTCAGCGCCCACAAGGCGTCCCCGCCGTTGTTCCCCGTCCCCACGAGGGCCACCACCGCGACGCCCGCCACGGGTCCACGAGCGCGCAGTTCCCGCAGGACGTGTGTGGCCAGCCCCCATGCGGCCCGGCGCATCAACTCGTCACCGTGGCCGGTCTCGAGCAGGGGCCTCTCGGCGGCCCGGACGGCGGAGCCGGGATAGGCGTGCATCAGGGCGGCCCTCCTAGGTCGGCGTGGATCTCAGCCCTCGGCGACAACCATCGCCGTGGCGATGTCACCGTCGTGGCTCAGGGACAGGTGCCAGGTCTCCACGCCCCGGGCGGCAGCCACCTCGGCGACGGTGCCGGTGGTCACCACGTGGGGTGCTCCGGCGGCATCGACATCGATCCGGCAGTGCTGCCAGTTCATCCCGGCGGGGGCGCCGAGGGCCTTGGCGATCGCCTCCTTCGCCGCGAAGCGCGCGGCGAGGGAGCGGACGTTGAGCTCGCGCTCGGAGGGAGTGAAGAGCCGCTCGCGCAGGCCGGGTGCCTTGGCCAACTTGGGTTTCGACATCTCGCCCGCCTCAGGCAATTAAGATCTCAGAACATTCGAAACAGGAATGTCGGCTTGGAGGCTCCGTCCTGTCGAAGACATCATTGTGTAGAGCAGTCGATCGGCACCGGCGCCCGTCCGCCAGTTCGTCGCCGCTTCTAGACCACGGCAATAATCCGCGCCCTCATCTTGTGAGTTTACCGCGACAACGTCCATCCGGGGTTGGCGTCTCAAGAGAACCGCCACGCAGTCAACCGAACCTTATCTAGCCGACTCCACCATGGTCCGCGTACCCGGCCGGCGTTGCCACGGGCGGTGGTAATAAGTCCGCGCGATCCCGTGAATGATGGCAAGGCGCAGCTCGTTGCGGTTGGCCCAGCGACCCCCGGCCCGAAGAGACGATTTCCCCTGGCGGGCCTGGACCGGCTTCTGCCTCTCCTTGACTCCCATCAAACACCTCCAAGAAGTCGGTGTTATGACGACCGGTTGATTCGGCTTGGCTACCGCGGTCACTGTAAACAATGCACCCGGTCACGAATCCAGTCCCGCGGTGAGCCACCGTGTCGTCCAGTGCAGCAATGGCCAGGTAGGAGTTAATCCGCAGGCCCCGTGGCGTAACTAACGATCTGCCCCTCAACAGCCGACCCTGATCGTGCACAGATGAAGATTGCCCCCCCTGGTGCGGTGCTCGTCGATATCCGTCAGCCCCTGTTGTTGACGCTCGTGGCGGTGAAGTCCCGTTGAAGCGGGTCATCGAAGACCGGCGAGCCAGGTTTCTTGCCATGCCACTTTGCACGGCGCATCGTGGCCGAGATGATCCGCTGCTGGAAATACAGCCACTACACCGCCGGTCCGCAACGACATGGTCAGCGGCCGCAGCTCATCTGCGATGAACCGTTGTCCAACCTCCGGATCGCTGGCATGGACGTCGGAGGCAGCCTTGAGCAGGGGCTCCTCCCCTCAGTCCCGTGTTGAGACCGGCCGGGTACACCACTTGTAGACGGCCTGCTTGGAATAACCCCATACCCGACAGGACACCGTCACCGGGGCTCCGGTGGCGGCAAGGCCACGGACCAGCGGGGACCTCACTATGAGCGCGCTTGCCCCGGCAGGAAGTTCGTCTGAAACAGAGAGGTAGTGGTCGAATGCAGGATCGCGTTTCCCGCTCCAACACCCGGATCCGCTGGAGCTTCATTGCCTGCTCCCCTCGGCGCCTTCGGCCAGTTCGAAGCCGTGTTGATGCAGGTAGCTTCGTTCACTCAGGACTACAGCGCTGAAATGGACATCCCAAGGTGCTGGCAGACCGGCTTCTGCGTCATTCCTTGCTCGAGCAAGTTCAGGGTGCTGGGCCTGAACTCCTCCGAGTGCCGTTTTCGCACGATGACTACCTTCTTAGTCCCGCAGAGCAGTCCGGCAGTCAACCGAACCTTCAGCGGGCCCACAGCCGGCACGTGGACGCGCTAACGTGCCGCGCCGATTGCGCCAAAGTGGCAACTTCGATGGGGCCGTGATCCAGTTCGAGGGGTGTGACACCGACCGGACCACCTCGCGGCACCCGATCCCCCGGCGTCCACCCCTCGGCGCGGATTATCGCGGATGGTTGCTTCCGGCAGGACTCGGACACCGCGACCAACCCAATCGTTCCCAAGGACTTCGACTACGGCTGTCGCACCGCACTCGTGCGGGCCACACCGCCGACGTTAAAGGTCACACAGGTCAAGACGCTTACCCCGGTGCTACCAGCGGCGGGCGCAACCACCACCAGCCCCCGTGTGACCCTCCCGAAGGGGCCAAGGTTTAAGCGCAGCGTGGTCAAGAATGGGCTGCCATGGCGTGCGGCTCCAACCGGCCACTCCCAGTTGCACATCGGCGCAGAGGGGTGGACAACGGCCCTTGCCTCCTCCACTGTCAGCCCGTTCAACGGCACACACACCATCGACGTGTCCGACATTAGGGTAAGCTCCACCGCCACCCTGGAGCTCCGCGTCACTGGCGCGACCGGGCACAACACCAACAGCGGGGGGACACTACCAGCGCCTATATCGAGTACATCTGATCTGGGCCGATAGCATGGTCGAGTGAAGATGCACGATTCCCTGCCCCTGCTGGCGACCATGGCCCTGACCGCAGTGATTGTTCTAGCAGCCGTCGCCTCACCGGCAGGGGCCGGGGTTGCGTTCTCTATCCTGGCCGCGGTGGGGATACTCGCCGTCATCAAAGGGTGGTGGCGACGTGCCTACGTCATCACCATCCTCGCCATGTTCGCCGGAGCATCCAACATTGATGCGTTGGCGGCGGTCGGTGGCCCTCTGAAGATGGCCGCCCTGGGTTCACTGCTGGTCGTCACCTTGGTAGAGACAGCCGGAAAGGCAGCCGAGTACTACAACGGCATTCACAAGGCCGCCATGCGCATCCTTTGGCTGACGGTCGTCTACGCCCTAGTCTCCTTCATCTGGAGCGTGTCTCGCGTGGAAACCCTAATTGAAGGGCTAACATTTGCCGGTTTCGTGTTGCTCCTGCAGCGCGTCAGCACCGTGCGCTGGAAAGACAGAGGCGCGATGATGGGTGATCTAAGCGCTGTCTACTGGACATTCTTTGTGATGCTCGCAGCCGGCCAAGTCATGGCCGCTTTTGGAATGTTCGAAGCCATCTCCGACTTCAGCGGGCGTCAACAGGGAATCTTGAACAACCCAAACCTGCTGGGAATGCTCGCAGCCATCACCTTCGCACTCGGTATCGGCGTCGCGGCACGTAGGCGTTCAGCTATCACGTGGGCATCCCTACTCATCCCGGCATCCCAGGTCGTGCTATCCCAGTCCCGCACCGCCATGATCGCCGTCACCGTGGCCGTCGTGGTCGTTGTCGTCAAGGGAAGTCTCGCCCGGCTCGTCGCCGCCCTAGCCATCAGCCTGGTTGGTTTCCTGTTCATCCAAGCATCGGGTGTCGATCTCCTCGGGGATTCTATGGATCGCTTCACGGCCAACGAGGGCGGCGACGTCCTCAACGCCCGCGGCGACGTCTGGGGCGAAGTGTTCGAGCGCCTAGCGGTCAACCCTCTGGGTGTGGGATGGGCAGCCTCGCAGATCGCGCTCGAAGCACTACACGCAGCAGGGTTAGGCGTGGGCATATTTTCCGTCCATAACTCCTACCTTCAGATGCTCTATGAACTCGGCTGGGCGGGCCTGCTCCCCGTGGTATTGGTTTCTGGGTTACTACTCGTTGTCATCATCAAGGCGCCTGCCAAGGATTTCGCCGCGGGCTTGACGGCCACAATCGTGGCGGGCGTTGCCATCCAGTTCACCGAGTCCGCGATCTTCGGGGTGGGCCAACCGTATCCTTACCTGTTCTGGTTCGCAGTGCTGGCCGCCGTGCTAAGTATTAAGCCGAAGTCGAAAGACGACCAAGAGAAAATCCGATCATTCCCACTTGAAGCGGCTGACCTGAGCCAGCAGTCAGCAAGTGTGGGTGCCGGAGGCCCAGTCAATTAATTAACAGGGCCTCCGGCACCCACACTTGCAGGGCGGTAGAGCAGTGGCAGAGTGCAAAGAAGGTCACCGAATCACAGCCTGTGGCCGTGCTGCCTTGAAGTGGCATCAAAGCATAAGGACCACGACACTCCGGCCCTACCCCTGCTTACTGGGTGAGAGAGGATGCGAAGAAGTCGGACATACCGCGGGATTGCTCAGGACTGATGTGCAAACCATCGCGGTAGATCCAAGTCCCGTCGCGATACCCTGAGCAGGTATCTGAACACAACGCGAGTACTGGGTCGACCATTGGAGTGCCCGTAACCTCAGCAGCCCGTGTCTCAGCGCTTACGGCGTACTGACGCTGCTGGGCGACTTCTGCCTTGGTGAGAGACGGGGCACAGAATTCTGGACTGTTGATCAGCTCCTGGGTACTGCAGTCGGCAGGATGCCACCATTCTCTGAACGGATCCGGGAAATGTGGCGCAGTCGCAACGAGCATGATCTCGTGGCCGGAATTCTGCAACGTCTGGATTTGATCTTGCAGGGCCTGCTCCCAGACTGCGGCTTTGGCATCGATTCCAGACTGACCCGCAAGGGTCACTGTCTGAGTGGCCAATCCGTTGCCGGCAGTGGCCATGACGACAGTCCCGGATGCCTGCGTGTTTAGCCACGCCGTACCATCCTTCACGTATGTCGCACATTCCTCGCCCTTCGTGGGCTCCTCGGAGTCGTGACGTTGCGCGTCGAAAAATCCGCAGCCACCCCAGGTGGCCACAACCAGCGGGCGACGTAGCTCCTCGGCAGCACCGATCATCGCTTCGGTGTACTGCTGCGCGTTTGAATCACCCATGAGATAGATCGGAGAACCGGGTCGATCAAGGCCCCAGGTGCAAGGACTCATATCGCGCTGACTCACCGGAATGGTCGAAAGGCACTCCTTGTACCCGACGGGCCGCTCGTTGAGCTGGTCCGTTACAGCCTTCAATTGAGGGTTGTTCCAACTGAGCATGCTGCCTACCAGCAACACCAGACATGCCCCGCCGGCGGCCGCAAATACCCCTCCGGGGACGACCACCGTCCGCCACTTAAGCGACCTGTAGCCAAGTCTCTTGAACGGCTCTTCCACGTATCGATAGGTGAGGTCAGCCAGGAGGATCGCAACGACGACTGCGCTGATAACGCCCAGCCCAGAGTCAGGCCAGACGCGTCGGGCAATAACGATTGCCGGCCAGTGCCACAAATACAGGGAGTAGGAACGATCACCGACCCACGTCATCACCTTGGTGCCGAGTACAGATGCCACCGGATTAGGGTGGGAACCGCCCAGTATTACCATCGCCGCACCGAAGACCGGAAGAAATGCGGCATAGCCAGGAAAATGCATGGCACTAGTGATGACAACCGCTCCGACACCAATGAGAACGAGTCCCAGTGCCGAGACCGCGGTGGAGACCGGCGCCGGAACGCGATCCAGAACAGTGCGACGGCTCAGCGCGAGTGCCAGGAGCACTCCAACGGCGAACTCCCACGCCCGGGTCGGCATCATGTAAAAGGCGAACTGCACTGGGTTGCGGACAAACCCGAGAGTCTCGCCCATCGAGGTGGCCAGGGACAGCACAAAAGAAGCGGTACCGATCAACACCACTAGTCCGACAAGTAGCTTCATCGGGTCCCACCGGCGCTTGCGGGCGACCATCCATCCCAGGGCAATTACGACGGGAAAGAACATGTAAAACTGTTCTTCCACACCCAGCGACCATGTGTGCAGGAACGGGTTCGCCTGCACGTGCGGGCTGAAGTAGTCCGACGCGATGAAGTACAGGGCGATGTTAGAGACCCATACCAGCGCCGCACCGCCCGTGGCCGCCGCCTGCTGCTGGATGCCCAAGGGGGAGACCAGCAAGATCGACACGATGGCCGTCACGAGGATGACTAAGGTCGCGGCTGGCATGAGTCGGAAGATGCGCCGCTTGTAGAACTCCTTGAACCCGACCCGATCATCCCGGTGCAGGCCGCGCAAGAGGGAGAGTGTGATCACGAAGCCGGATATCACGAAAAAGATGTCCACGCCGGTGAAGCCGCCAGATAGTCCCCACCGGGCATGCTCGATAATCACAAGGACGACAGCGATAGCTCGCAGACCCTGAATGTCCAGACGCTTCCGGTACTGTGGCTGTTCTATTGCGCGCGCGACAACCGGCAGTGTTTCCGTACTCATGTTTCCCCTCGCAGACGTGGATCCCCGCAGTGATCCTAACGGGGCCATGACTTCGTTACTGACAAAGGCGTAACTGATGACGGCATGAAGACCGGATCAGTGCATAAACATCATGGAGAAAGTGAGCCTCCGAATGCGTGTGGCGGTGGCGCTGACCTGATTGGAATACTCCACGAAAGACAGCCTCCCCCTTAGCGTGATTGTGCGAGGCGGGGCTTAGTCCTTGATGCGGTCGATGGGCGTCTGGAGCCAATCCGGCGGCGGGGCGTCGCACGCCGGGGTCAGGAAGGCCTTGCCGTAAGCCGACATGGCGTAGACGAAGTCATAGACATAACCGAGCGCGCGCCGGACTGGCTGGAACTCGTACATGTACACGGGTCCGGCCCAGCATCTCTCCACGAGCAGCCGGGATCGCTCGACGTGGTGGTTGAAGGTCAAGACACCAAGGCTCTGGGCGTCATGTTCTCGCGCGATGACCGTACCTCCCATGGCCTCGCCTTGGGTAGTCACGGGCTCGGGGGTGAAACACACAGACTCCACGCGCTTGGGAGCATTGCCGCACAATGAGTCCGAGGCACCATCAGGTACCGAGACGATGAGCAGGTCGGTGACTCCCGCCTCGGCCAGTCGGTACGCCTCATCGTGTGCCCCGTCCTGGGTGGACAGCACGAGCAGCGCATCAACGTGCGGCGCGGCGTTCTCCCGAGGGTTGGCCGTGAACCAACCCAGGATTGCGCCCGCGACCAGGAACGCAAGTACCACAAGTCCAGCTCCACGCATCACCCAGCGGCGCCATCGTCCCCGCCGGGCGGACCGACGCAGCCACGATATCCGGTCTGCTCGCGCGGCGCTTGCCCTGTCACCGTCGCCGGTCACCTGATCACCAACTGGCCCATACCCGCTCGCTCAACGCTCCGTGGACTGGAGGATCACGATCCCGCGACCGGGAACGGTGACCTTATCCCCCGCGCTGAACGCGGTGACGTCCGCGGCGGCATGGGCGGTGTCCACCACGAGCGTCCAGGAATCCGGGAACGGCGCACCCGGCAGGGTGTACTCCACCGGTTCCCAGTATGCGTTCAAGAGCACATAGAAATCGTGGTCGGTCTCGGCATCACCCGGCCGGACAGGAGCCGGCAGGTGGTGACCGTTGAGGAAGAACGCGATGGACCGCGCATGGTACGAGTCCCAGTCGGACTCGTCCTTGGGCGTTGCATCCGGCTCCAGCCACACGATGTCCGGCAGCTCCTCGGGGTTCTCGCGGGACATCGGTCGTCCTTCGAAGTACTGCCGGCGGCGGAACACCGGGTGTTCCTGGCGCAACCCGATCACTGTGGAGGTGAACTCGATGAGGGCCTCGTCCGCCTCGTCCCAGTGGACCCAGGACAGTTCGTTGTCCTGACAGTAGACGTTGTTGTTGCCCTGCTGAGTCCGGCCGAGCTCGTCCCCGTGGCAGATCATCGGCACACCTTGGCTGAGCATCAGGGTGGTCAGGTAGTTCCGCTGCTGCTGGGCGCGCAGGCGGTTGACCTCTGCGTCCTCCGTGGGCCCCTCCTCACCGCAGTTCCACGAGCGGTTGTGGGACTCACCGTCGTTGTTGTCCTCACCGTTGGCGTCGTTGTGCTTCTCGTTGTAGGAGACGAGGTCCCGCAGGGTGAAGCCGTCATGGGCGGTCACGAAGTTCACCGATGCCCGCGGGGTGCGATTGTCATCCTCGTAGAGGTCGGCCGAGCCGGTGATCCGGGTGGCGAACTCGGCCAGCGTGCCCGGCTCCCCACGCCAGAAGTCGCGGACGGTGTCCCGGTACTTGCCGTTCCACTCGCTCCACAGCCCCGGGAAATTGCCGACCTGATACCCGGCCCAGCCGACGTCCCAGGGCTCCGCGATGAGCTTGACCTGCCGCAGCACCGGGTCCTGGCGGACCACCTGGAGGAACCCGGACATCATGTCCGGTCCCTGCTCACCCTCGGCGCGGGTGAGCGTGGTGGCCAGGTCGAACCGGAACCCGTCCACACGCATCTCCTCCACCCAGTAGCGCAGGGAGTCCATGACCAGCTGTAGCACCATCGGATGGGACAGGTCCAGCGAGTTGCCGGTACCCGTGTAGTCCATGTAGTGGCGTTCGTCGCCCTCGACCAGGTGGTAGTAGTTCCGGTTGTCCAGGCCTCGGAAGGACAACGTGGGGCCCATGTGGTTGCCCTCTGCGGTGTGGTTATAGACCACGTCGAGGATGACCTCGAGGCCGGCGGAGTGTAGGTCCTTGACCATCTGCTTGAACTCGCGGACCTGCTCACCATGATCGCCGGAGGACGAGTAGGTGTTCTGCGGGGCGAAGTAGCCCAGGGTGTTGTATCCCCAGTAGTTCGAGAGTCCCTTGTCCTGCAGGTAGGAGTCATTGGTGAACTGGTGCACCGGCATCAGTTCCACGGCCGTGACCCCGAGCCGCTTCAGGTGCTTGACGACAGTCGGGTGCGCCAAGCCGGCGTAGGTGCCCCGTTGGTCCTCGGGCACGTCCGGGTGCAGGGCAGTCATGCCCTTGACGTGGGTCTCGTAGACGACTGTCTCGTTGAAGGGGATGTCCGGCCGCTCGTCCTCACCCCAGTCGAAGGAGTCGTCGATGACGATGCCGAGCATGGTGTGGCCCAGCGAGTCGGTGGTGTCGATCTCGTCGTGGTTCTCGAAGTCGTAGGAGAACTGGTGCTGGCCCCAGTTGAAGTCCCCCGTGATCGCCTTGGCGTAAGGGTCAATGAGGATCTTGGCGGCATTGAACCGCAACCCGGAGGCCGGGTCCCAGGGACCGTGCACCCGGTAGCCGTACACCTGGCCGTGTCCCACTCCGGCCACGTGCACGTGCCAAGTGTTGCCGGAGTGTTCGGTCAGTTCCAGACAGGTCTCCTGGCCCTGGTCATCGA